>JBJKPL010000106.1:0-27297 GCA_046706345.1 Candidatus Sulfidibacterium sp. | reverse complement strand
TGTTGATACCGTAGGCATCTTCCAGGGTGTCGATGTTGTTGTAGCGCAGCGAAACCCGGATCATGTTGGCAATCAGGGCCCGGTTTCCCGAAGCGGCACCCATCCACAGCATGTCGTGGTTGCCCCACTGAATGTCCACCGAATGGTAGTTGACGATGCGGTCCATCACTTTTTCGGCATGCGGCCCCCGGTCGTAAATGTCGCCGATGATGTGCAGCCGGTCGATCAGCAGCCGCTGGATGAAACGGCAGATGGCAATGATGAAAGCCTCGGCACGGTCGATGCTGATGATGGTATTGATGATGTCTTCAAAATAGTCTTCTTTTTCTTCTCCGGTTTCATTCAAAAGCTCTTCGATAATGTAGCTGAAATCCGCCGGCATGGCCTTCCGCACTTTCGAACGGGTATATTTCGAAGCGGCGGCACGGGCCACGCTGATCAGCCGCTGCAGCGTCAGGGCAAACCATTCGTCCGGATCTTCTTCATTTTTCAGGATGAGGTCCAGCTTGTCTTCAGGATAATAGATCAGGGTTGCCAGCGCTTTTTTGTCGCTTTCGCGGATGCTTTTTCCGAAAACATCATCGATCTTTTTACGGACCACCCCCGAAGCGTTTGCCAGCACATGACTGAAAGTCTCATATTCGCCGTGGATGTCACTCAGAAAATGTTCCGTCCCTTTCGGGAGATTTAAGATGGCTTCCAGGTTGATGACTTCGGTACTCGCCGCCTGGATGTTTCTGAAATCGTTGGAAAGCAGGCGCAGGTATTTGAGCTCATTTTCAACTTGTTCTTTGGTAAAAGAGTGATTATGATCGTGATTCATTCCTTGTTCCTATTGAGTTGGTTACAAAATTAATAAACCCTGTGAAATGAAAACAGGCTTCCTTCAGCGGAGGGAAGAATAAGGTCTTTTATAGGATTTTTTAACAAAGGTCGTGCAGGGGGTCAGATGAAAAATCTTCTTTTTACGGTGAGCTCTCTCCGCAGGTTGTCCAGAAATTCACATTCCCTGCAAATTTCCGGTTCGGGGCTCTTTTGGGCTGGGCAATCGGGGCAGCGGTTCAGTGGGTTGTAGTAGGTGACCACCACTTTTCTGGATGCCCTGAATAAGGCCAGGAGACCGGAGATGGGCGTTAGGAAAAAACTGATCAAAAAGACTTTGATCAGGGGGATCCTGCGGTGCAGGGCGCCCAGTACTACCGCCATCACCAGAGCCAGGTAAACGGTAAAAAAAAAGAAAAGAGAATGTGTTGTCATGGTCATGAACCAACCAATTTTTATACCCAAATTTTTAAACCTTTGTCTTCTAAAAGAATAAAATCGCAAGCCTTCCGTTAAGATTGTTAAAATATCCTTTTTCGGAGGATAGGACTCAAAAAGTAAAGCCGATCATGGGGGAATTTTATAGTTTTGCAACCTTTATGCACAAGAACATTCTTAAATCCGGACGATTCATATTCATGATTTTCATGCTTTTTTTGGTTTCGTGTCATTCGGTACCGAAAAAAGTAACGGCAAAGCGGGAGAAAGAGGTCCGTTCCGAAGACTGCATTGTGCCCTATGTTTCTCTCGACAGCCTCATCATCGCTCCCGAAAGGAATAAGCTGGAAAGGACTTTTGACCATCTCAGAAGGCTTACCGGTTTCAATGGCGTGGTGTTGTATGCCGAAAAAGGCAGGGTCATCTTCGAGAAAGCTTACGGTTATCGCGATGTGCGCTACAGAAGAGACCCGCTGAAAGTCACCGACCGGTTTCAGCTGGCGTCGGGATCCAAGATGTTTTCCGCATTGGCCATCATGATCCTGGAACATGAGGGCAAGGTCAACTATGACACCGACATCCGGGCGTATCTCCCGGGATTCCCTTACGAGGGCATTACCCTGCGGTTGCTGATGAACCATCGCTCCGGACTGCCACGGTATATGAGCCTGGGGCAAAAGGAATGGAAAAACAAGCGCATCCCCATGAGCAACAAGACCATGCTCGCGCTGATGGAAAAGTATCAACCCCATCCGTATTTCAAACCCGACCACGGATTCAATTATTGCAACACCAACTATGCCTTGCTGGCCAACATCGTACAGGCCGTCACGGGCATGCATTTTGAAGATTTCATGCGCCGGGCGATCTTTGATCCGCTGCACATGGATTCCACTTTCATCTATAATTTGAGAGGGGTCACGGAAGTGCCTTTGTTTGTTGAAAAGGGCGTGCCGGGTTATTACCGCCGGGGCTGGCACTGGCGTCGCGAGACCAACAGCTACCTCAACGGCGTGCTGGGCGACAAGAATGTCTATACTTCGGTGGAAGAGTTGTATCAGTTCGACCGATCCTGGGATCTGTTTACGTTGTTGCCGCAATCTGCCTTACGCGAAGCGTTCGTGCCGGGGAGCCCGCATTACTGGCGCCATCGAGACAATTACGGTTTTGGATGGCGCATCCGCGGCGGCATGGACAGCACCGTTTATCATTTTGGTTGGTGGAAAGGCTTCAGGAGTTATAACATCCGCGATATGAAACATCACAAAACGTTGATCGTCCTTTCCAATACCGATCGTGGACCGGGATCCGCCAATTTCTGGCACATCATCAAATCCGACACACTGCCGCTGGGTAATGCCGTTCCCCTCAGCTGCAGGCCGAAAAACATCAAAACAAAAGAAAAATAAGTGGCGTGTCAGCCTGCCTTGACGCTGCTGCTGAAGCTGAGCTTCTTGTCAAAAGGTTTGATCAGCAAAACCACCATCCAGCTGAAGAATACGAGCAGACTTCCTGCCATCAGCGGTGTTTCGTAGCCTTTTATGATCTCCACATTCAACAGAAATCCGCCCACGAGCGGGGCAATGAACTGCGAGGCCGAAACCACCGATTGCCGGATACCGAGGATCTCGCCCTGGGAGTCTTCTTCCGAACTTTCAGAAAGCAGGGCGGAAAAGTTGGGCTGCATGAAACCGATGAACAACGCCAGGAGTGCCAGCACAAAATAAAGCTCCAGTTTCCCTGCAAAAATAGAGGCCATCAGTAAAACCGCCGAGGGGAGCATGGTGATCTTTAAGATCTTCCGGGCGGAGGTTTTGTTGGCAAATTTGCGTACCACATAACCCTGTGAAATCACGATCCAGAAACCGATGTATACAAAAAGATAGGCGATCGACGAGCCGGTCAGGTGAAACTTCCCGTAAAGGAAAACCTGGAAAAAGTATTCAAACAACACCCAGCCCAGGTTGCTTAGGAAGACGGCAATAAAGATCGTTTTCAGGTGTTTGTAGGTAAAAGCAATTTTCAGGTTGACAAAAGTTCCTTTGATGGAAACGTCCCGTTTCTTCCGGTCAGTGAGGGTTTCGGGAAGTTTGAAACGGATCAGCGCCAGGTTGGCCAGGGCAAAAACCGCTGCCGCCAGAAATGGGGTGATGGTGGTGAAATAGGGTGAGATGCGTGTGTCGCTGAGGATCCCGCCGATGGCCGGTCCGATGATGAAACCCAGGCCGAAGGCCGCGCCGATCATGCCGAAATTCCGGACTTTGGCTTTCTCGTCTTTGCTCAGGTCGGCAATGGAAGCCATGGCCACTGAAATATTCCCGCCTGTGAATCCGTCGATGATCCGGCTCAGAAACAACAACCCCAGGCTGGAATAAAAGATCCCGGCCGCAAAGATCAGATAGCCGAGAAAACTGCCGAACAACGACAGGCTCAGGATCTTTTTTCTGCCGTGGTTGTCGGAAAGTCTGCCGAGCAACGGCGCTCCGAAAAACTGGGCCAGCGGATACGCCGCCAACAGGAATCCCAGCACAATGTTGATGTGCTGCGCGGAAAATCCCATCGGGAAAAATTGATGCAGTTTGAAAATAATGGGAACAAAGGGAATGATAATTCCCAGTCCGATCATATCGAGCAGCACGGTGGCGAACAGGATGATAAGCGGCTTTTTGGTCATGATGGCAAAATTCTGGTTTTAAATTTTGCAAAGGTACGGAAGTAGTTTTTTTAATTCGGTAGCCTAAGGTTAAAATATATTAAAGCAAATAGGGCCGGATGGTTAGCGTTTCCGGCCGAAGAGTTTTTTAAAGAAGGTTACAACGCGGTTTTCTTTTTTCTTTCCCTTTGAGTTGTGTGCAGTGTCGCTGTTGTTTCCGCGCTGGAACAGGCGGTTAAAAAAGCCTTTGATCCCGTTTTGCCGGTAGGGATCACAACGGAGAAAGGAATACGTATCTTCGGGCATATCAAAAGGCGTCAGGTAACGAAAGCTGAGTTGAGGATCCTTTTCGATGCCCCGGATCACATGGGCCACGATGGGCAGGGCGAGGGCGGCACCGGTTCCGTTGCCGTCGAAAAAGTGAACGTCCGGGGTGCTGGCACCGACCCAGGTGCCCAGCACGATATCCGGGGTATAGGCCATAAACCAGGCATTGGAAAAATCCTGGGCTGTTCCAGTTTTTCCCGCCAGATCGGCGCGAATACCGTACCGGCTGCGAAGGGCCACGCCGGTACCCTGGTTAACCACCTGTTGCAGGATCGCTGTCAGCGTCCGGCAACTTTCCGGATCGAAAACCGACTGGCTTTCGGTTGAGTCTTTCTGATACAAAATATTCCCCGTGGCATCGGTGATCTTCCGGATCATGAACAGGGAATGCATTCTGCCTTCATCGGCGAAGGTGCCGTAAGCCCTGACAATTTCACGGAGTGAAAGGTCCAGGGTGCCGATGGCGATGGAGGGATCATTTCCCGGGACCGGCGGGAAGTCCAGCGCCTGGCAGGAACGGATGAGGTTGTCGTGGCCTACCTTAAAATAGAGGTTCACCGTGGGAATGTTCATGGAGTTTGTCAACGCATACCACAGGGCGACGGAACTGTCGGGAGTAGAAGAATGGTCGTAGTTCTGCGGCTTCCAGTCTTTGTACTGGGGGTAAGTCTTTTCTTCGTTTTCAAGGTAAGTGCAGGGTGCATATCCGTTTTCCAGGGCGGTGGCATAGAGCACCGGTTTGAAAGCGGAGGCGATCTGGCGGTGCGACAATACCATATCGAAGGGAAGATACCGGTAATTGTTGCCTCCGATCCAGCAAAGCACGGCACCGTTCTTCGGATTGGCGGCCAGCACGGCGGCGTTCAGCATTTTGTAATAATACCAGAGGCTGTCGAGCGGCGTCAGGGTTTTGGTTTGGATCCCGTTCCAGGTAAAAACCTCCATCTCCCGGGCCGTATCTTTTTTGACCTGCTGCTGTCGCATCCACCGGTTCTTAAAACCGGAGGCGACAAGGGCACGATCCAGCCGCGGCTGCATCACCTTTAGCTGTCTTTTGACGGCTTCACGAGCCAGATGCTGGAGGTGCATGTTTAGCGTGGTGTAGATCTTCAACCCTCCGGTTTCCAGATCGTAATGGTTTCCGGTGGCCTGGTTGATGCTGTCCAGGATCTTTAACGCCCGCTGTTTGACCTGGTAAACAAAATAACCCGCTGGGGCATTCAGGCTGACATTGCGGTAGTCGAGCTGTAATGGGAGTTTCATCAATAGTTCTGCCTGTTCCCGGGTAAGATAATGTTGTTGTTCCATCAGCGAAAGCACCAGGTTGCGCCGCCGGAGGGAGTTTTCGGGATGCAGGCGCGGATCGTAATAGGTGTTGGCGCGCAGCAGGGCTACCAGCACCGCCGATTCATCCGGCGTCAGATCACGGGCGGGCTTGTTGAAATACCGCTCGGAGGCAGATTCCACGCCGTAGACATTTTCGCCGAAAGGCACCGAGTTGAGATACAACAGCAACAGGTCCTGTTTGCTGAAGACGTCCTCGAGCCGCGAAGCGATGATGACTTCCTTGATCTTGTTGATGGGCAGGGTAAACATCCCAAAATTGCGGCGGCCATAAAGGTTCTTGGCCAGCTGCTGGGTCAGCGTGCTGCCGCCGCCGCCGTTTTCTCCCAGAAGAATACTTTTTACCAGCACCCGGAAATAACTCCGCAGATCATAGCCTTTGTGCGTAAAAAACCGCTTGTCTTCCGTGGCCACCAGGGCGTGAACCAGGTTGTCCGGGATGTCGTTCCATCCGACGTTCGTGCGGTTCCTGACAAAATATTTTCCGATGAGCACACTGTCGGAAGAATAGACCAGCGAGGCCTGTTCGTTGTGAATGGCCAGCAGATCCGCCTTGTTCGGCAGGGCTCCGAAAATGCCGATGTAGACCATGAAAGAGAGTAAAACGCAAAAAGCCGCTGCCGACAGCACGGCCACCGCACCGTATTTAATGAGTTTCCAATAACGGCGAGTTTTTTCTGATCTTTTCATGAACCTGTCTTTGGGGTCTGTTCGTTCATTCCTGCGACGGTCTGTCGTTGTTTTCATAGAAACGAAAAACAGGGCAAAAAATTATCGTTAAAAAGAATCTCCCCAGCAGGCGCGGTGCGTCCATTTTTCTTTCCTTTCTCAGGGACTTAACTTTTTTTAGCAGGTCATCATGGCCCGGATCTCACCAATTAGGCTTATATTTACAAATCTAATTTTGATGAATAAGAACGTTCGTCAAAGCAATACTTTCACAACACACTATGGAAAAAAACTTGATTACCAAAGAGTTTAACAGGATCGTAAAAAATAAATTCAATGTATATAACAGTCTGTTCCTTTCACTGCCCTATCCCGGCGTAAGCCACATCGGCATGCTGATCCCGCTGTTGTATGAAGTCAGTAAAAACGGACTGTCGCAGGGGAAAGACCCGGCGGAGATTCTGGAGGCTTTCTTTTTAAGCCATACCCGGTTCCGGACGGAAGAAGAGAAAATCGATTTCATGCTGCGCGTGATCCAGTATGTGGAACGGCAGGTGGTTCTGTATGACAGTGTGGAGGATTCAGCCTTCCCGGAACTGGTGGGCTATCAGAATGACCTTCCTTTAAAGGACTACATCAATTTGTCCATCAACAAAAAAGAGGCGGCGGAAATTCTGAAAAAGCTGTCGTCTTTTTCCGTGCGGATCGTTTTTACGGCCCATCCCACACAGTTTTATCCCCCTTCGGTGCTTGACATCATCGCCAAGTTGCGGAAATACATCCGGAAAAACAGCATCGACGAGATCGATATCACGTTGCAACAGCTGGGTCTGACTTCCTTCATCAACAAGAAAAAACCCACACCGCTGGAAGAAGCCCAGAACGTGATCTATTTTCTGAGTCACGTGTATTACGATTCGGTGGGGGAACTTTACAAAAACCTCCGGAAGAACCTGCCGGGGGGAAAGTTCCACAATCCCAATCTCATTCAGCTGGGATTCTGGCCGGGGGGCGACCGCGACGGGAACCCCTTTGTAACGTATGAGACTACCCTGGCTGTGGCCGATGAACTTCGGATGTCGCTGATGAAATTGTATCACCGAGACCTGACCGTGCTGAAACAAAAACTGACCTTTCGCGGGGTGGAAGAGCGTGTCAACGGCTTGAGCGAAGCCATCTATGCCGCGATGTACGATCCGCAGAAAGTCATTGCCTACAGCGAGATCATCGAACCGCTGCAGAAGATCACCGAATCGTTGAAATCGCATTACAACCAACTGTACCTGGAAGACGTGGAGTCGCTCATCGACAAAGTGCATATTTTCAGAACCCATTTTGCCAGCCTCGACATCCGGCAAAACCACATCATTCATCAGCAGGCCGTGGAAATCGTGCTCAGGCAGAACGGCTTCATCAAAGACAGCCTGGAAGAGCTTTCGCAGGATGCCCTGAAGGAGATCCTGGTCGGGAAAAACCTGAAAGCGGACTTCGGGGCTTTTGAAGATGCCGTGGTTAAAGATACGGTGATGAACATTGCCCAGCTCCGGGACATTCAAAGGAAAAACGGCGAAGAAGGTTGCAACCGTTATGTCATCAGTCATGCCGAGGATATTTATTCCGTGTTGTTTGTCTTTGCCTTGTTGCGCTGGTATGGTTGGGAGGGTAATCCGGTACAAATGGACATCATCCCCCTGTTCGAATCCATCGAAGGGATGAAGAATTCGGGCCGGATCATGAAGGAACTTTTTGAAATACCGGAATATCGCCACCATGTCCGCCACCGGAAGGATGCCCAAACCATCATGCTGGGATTTTCCGACGGAACCAAAGACGGCGGTTATCTTCAGGCCAACTGGTCCATTTTTAAAACCAAGGAAAACCTTTCGGAGGTTTGCGACAACAACGGCATCAAAGCCATTTTCTTTGACGGCCGGGGCGGCCCGCCGGCAAGAGGTGGCGGGAAAACCCATCGCTTCTATGCTGCCCAGAGCAACCGGATCGCCAACAATGCCATCCAGCTCACCATCCAGGGGCAGACCATCAGCAGCAAATACGGCACGAAATTTCAGTTTATCCACAACTCCGAACAGCTGCTGACCGCCGGGATCGCCAACAGCTTATACGTTAAGGAAAACGAGATTTCTGAAAAGCACAGAGATCTGATCGAAGCGCTGGCGCACATCAGTTATGATAAATATATCGCACTGAAAAATCATGAGATGTTCGTGCCTTATCTCGAAAACAAAAGTACGCTGAAGTATTACGGCAAAACCAACATCGGCAGCCGGCCGACGAAACGCGGGAACGGAAAAAAACTGAACCTGGAAGACCTGAGGGCCATTCCTTTTGTAGGCTCCTGGAGTCAG
This sequence comes from Candidatus Sulfidibacterium sp., assembly GCA_046706345.1. GTDB lineage: Bacteria > Bacteroidota > Bacteroidia > Bacteroidales > F082 > Sulfidibacterium. Next base: position 18,678 of record JBJKPL010000106.1, on the reverse strand, counting down.
CTTAAACAAAATGTTCCCGGCTATTTTGGCATCGGTAGCGCCCTGAAGGCACTGGCGGACCAGGGAAAAACGGACGAACTGAAACAGCTGTTTTCCGAGGTCCCCTTTTTCCGGGCCCTGATCCAGAACAGCATGATGGCGTTGTTGAAGAGCAATTTCGACCTGACGAAGTACATTGCCAAGGATCCTCAGTATAAGGCTTTCTGGGACATTCTTTTCAGCGAATACGAGTTGTCCAAAAAGATGGTGCTTGAAATTTCCGGTTACAATTCTTTGATGGAAGAAGAGCCGGTTTCAAAAAATTCCGTCGGCATCCGCGAGGATATTGTGTTGCCGCTGCTGATCATCCAGCAGGCTGCATTGCAGAAAATAGAAAAGGACTCCGATTTCCGGGAGGACTATGAAAAGATCGTCAGAAGGTCGCTATATGGAAATATCAACGCCAGCCGGAATTCGGCTTAACATACCGTAAATTGGGATATTTTTGATGGAGGCTGGTGCCAATCAGACCGGTGTTCCCTAATCATAGCTGGAGATCCGCACTTCGCCTTTCAGGATGCCCACGCCGTATCCAGCCAGGGCTTCAAAATCATTCACCGAAGGATAAAGGGCAATGGGGGCCAGGCCGCCGATGCGTTTCTTTACGTTTTCGAGGAATTTCTCGCTGTCGAAAATGAATCCCGTCAGGATGATGGCATCCACTTTGCCTTCCAATGTGGCGTAATGCGAGGCGATCTCTTTGGATGCGGCATAGGCCAGCGCGCTGGAGATAAATAACGCTTTTTCGTTGCCTTCGGCGATCATGTGGTTGATCTCGTTGATGTTATCGGTGCCCAGGTAGGCCGAATAACCCCCCTTATAGGTGATCATTTCCATGACCTCGGCTTCGGTATATTTCCCGCTAAAGCACAGGTGTACCAGCTGCCCCATGGGAAGTGTGCCCGTACGGCGGATCGAAAAAGGGCCGCCGCCGTCGAATGCCTGGTTCACATCCACTACCTTCCCTTGCTGGTGGGCGCCGATGGAGATCCCACCGCTCCCGATATGGCAGATGATGAGGTTCAGCTCGGTATATTTTTTATTCACCGATTTGGCGTATTTGCAGGCCACATGCTTGTGATTCAAGGCATGGAAAATGGACTTCCTCTCGAACAGCGGATGTCCTGTAACCCTTGCCAGATCGCTCAGTTCATCCACCACCACCGGGTTGGCCATGTAAGCTTTTTTACTCCATTCTTTGGCAAATTCATAGGCGATCAGTCCGCCCAGATTGGTTTCGTGCATGCCCATCACTCCAACGGTCAGATCGTGGACCATGGCTTCGTTGATTTCATAAACGCCCTGGGAAACGGGTTTTACCATCCCGCTACGCCCCATGATCACTTCAATGTTTTTCAGATCCAGGTCGTTTCGGTTCAGCTCTTTTTGGATGCATTCCATCCTGAACCGGGTCTGTTCGGGAATGGTCTTGAACTGGGAAAGTTCCTCCTTGCTGTGTTTGATGGTCTTCAGGAAGATGGGATCCACATTCCGGTACACGGCAATTTTCGTACAGTCGACTTCCGGATAAATTATCAGAATGCATTTGGTGATCATGATCTCTATTTTTGATATAAAATTAGAAAAAGATTCGAATCAAAAGATTACATATTCCTCCGGTACTGGCCTCCCACGCTGAAAAGCGAACGGGTGATCTGCCCGATGGACGCATATTTTCCGGCTTCCATCAGCGCTTCGAAAATGTTCCGGTTTTGAATGGCGGCATCCTGCAACGCCTTCAGATGCGCGGCACTTTCTTTTTCCCAGGTTTTGTGCAGCCGTTCCAACATGGTGATCTGGTATTCTTTTTCTTCTTCGGTGGCCCGGATGATCTCACCGGGGATCTCGGTATGTGATTCTTTGCCCGATAGGAAGGTGTTCACCCCGATGATGGGTAGCTTGCCGCTGTGCTTGAGGGTTTCGTAATACAGCGATTCTTCCTGGATCTTGCTGCGCTGGTACATGGTTTCCATGGCGCCCAGCACCCCGCCGCGTTCGGTGATACGGTCAAATTCCGAAAGGATGGCCTCTTCCACCAGATCGGTGAGCTCTTCGATGATGAAGGATCCCTGCAACGGATTCTGGTTTTTCGCCAGTCCGAGTTCGTAGTTGATGATCATCTGGATGGCAATGGCCCTGCGTACCGAAGATTCCGTCGGTGTAGTGATGGCCTCATCGAATGCGTTGGTATGCAATGAGTTGCAGTTGTCGTAAATGGCGTATAACGCCTGAAGCGTGGTGCGGATGTCGTTGAATTCGATCTCCTGGGCGTGCAGCGAACGGCCGGATGTCTGGATGTGATATTTCAGCTTTTGGGAACGCTCGTTGGCGTGATATTTCAGCTTCATGGCCTTGGCCCAGATGAGCCGGGCCACCCGTCCGATGACGGCGTATTCGGGATCTTCGCCATTGTAAAAGAAAAACGACAGGTTGGGGGCAAACTTGTTGATGTCCATACCGCGCGACAAATAATATTCCACGTAAGTGAAACCGTTGGCCAGGGTAAAGGCCAGCTGTGAGATCGGATTGGCACCGGCTTCCGCGATATGATATCCCGAAATGGAAACACTGTAAAAGTTCCGTACGTTGTTTTGTGTGAAATATTCCTGGATGTCACCCATGAGTTTCAGCGAGAAATCGGTAGAATAAATACAGGTGTTCTGGGCCTGATCTTCTTTTAAAATGTCAGCCTGTACCGTGCCCCGCACCTTGCTGATGGTTTCTTTTTTGATGCGGTCGTAAATGTCTTTCGGGAGCACCATGTCACCGGTAACCCCCAGCAGCATCAGGCCGAGGCCGTCGTTGCCTTCGGGAAGGTTGCCCTGATAGCGGGGCCGTTCTGTGCCTTTGTCACTGTAGATCTTGTCGATGATCTGCTCCACCTGCTCGGTGAGCCCGTTTTCACGGATGTAGAGCTCGCACTGCTGGTCGATGGCGGCATTCATAAAATAGGCCACCATGGCCGAGGCCGGTCCGTTGATGGTCATGGAAACCGAGGTCTTCGGATCGGCCAGGTTAAAGCCCGAATAAAGTTTCTTGGCGTCGTCGAGACAGGCAATGGAAACGCCTGAATTCCCGACTTTCCCGTAAATGTCGGGACGGCGGTCGGGATCTTCACCGTAGAGCGTTACCGAATCGAAAGCCGTGGACAGCCGGCGTGCCGGCATACCACGCGAAACATAATGGAACCTCCGGTTGGTCCTTTCGGGACCTCCTTCGCCGGCGAACATCCGGGTCGGATCCTCGCCTTCGCGCTTGAAAGGAAATACCCCGGCAGCATAGGGAAACTCGCCCGGTACGTTTTCCTTCAACACCCATTTCAGGATCTCACCCCAACTGCTGAACTTCGGCATGCTGACCTTGGGAATCCTCAGATGTGACAAGGTCTCGACGTAGTTTTCGATCTTTAGCTCCCGGTCACGGACTTCATACGTAAAATCTTTGTCGGCATAAGCCTGTTTCTTTTCATTCCATGTTTCGAGAATCTGCAGGTTTTTGGGATCCAGCCCGGCAACCAGCTGCTGATAGAGCGCTTTTAATTTTTCTTCCGTTTCGCCATCGCCGGCTTTTTTCATCTCGTCGATAGACTGGTTCAGGCTAAACAACCGCTGTGCCACTGCCGACTGGTTTTCGGCCCACTGATTATAGTTACGGACGGTTTCCGAGATCTCCGAAAGGTAACGTGTCCGTTGCGGCGGAATGATGTAGATCTTTTCCGTCATCTCCGGCTGATGGTTCAACTCTGAGTGGAAATCCGTGGCTGTTTTTTCCTTGATGGTTTTTAGTAGGTTGACATACAGCTCATTGACACCAGGATCGTTGAATTGCGAGGCTGTGGTACCGTAAACGGGCATCCCGTCCACCGTCTCGTCAAACAGCTGGTGGTTGCGCTGGTATTGTTTTTTCACATCGCGCAGCGCATCTTCGGCACCGCGCTTATCCGATTTGTTTAGGGCGATCAGATCGGCAAAATCCAGCATGTCGATTTTTTCCAGCTGGCTGGCGGCGCCATATTCCGGCGTCATCACGTAAAGCGACAGGTCGCTGTGGTCGATGATGGCCGTGTCTGATTGTCCGATGCCAGAAGTCTCCAGAATGATCAGGTCGAAACCGGCGGCCTGCGCGATGACTTCCGCATCTTTTACGTATTTGGAAATGGATAAATTCGATTGCCGGGTGGCCAGCGAACGCATATAAACCCGGGGGTTGTCGATGGAATTCATCCGGATGCGGTCGCCCAACAGGGCCCCGCCGGATTTCCGTTTGGAAGGATCCACCGAAATGATCGCAACGGTCTTGTCCTGGAAATCGTTCAGAAACCGCCGCACCAGTTCATCCACCAGCGACGATTTGCCCGCTCCGCCGGTGCCGGTAATCCCCAGCACGGGAGCATGGGATTTTTTCCCTTCCTCCACACATTGCTCCAGCAGGTCCTCGATGTGTTGGCGGTTGTTTTCCGCTGCGGAAATGACCCGGGCGATGGCGCCGTAATTTTTATTTTTTATCTCCTGTAAGCCGACTTTCCCGTTGTTGCCTGTCGGGTAATCCGATTGCTCCATCAGGTCGTTGATCATGCCCTGCAACCCCATGTGCATACCGTCGTCGGGCGAATAGATACGGGCGATACCGTAATCCTGCAGCTCCCGGATCTCCTCCGGCAGGATGACCCCGCCGCCGCCACCGAAGATCTTGATGTGCCCGAAGCCCTTTTCCTGCAACATGTCGTACATGTATTTGAAGAATTCAATGTGGCCTCCCTGGTACGAGGTGATGGCCACGGCCTGGACATCCTCCTGAATGGCGGTGTTGACAATTTCATGAACCGAACGATTGTGCCCCAGATGGATCACTTCGGCTCCGGTCGACTGAATGATCCGCCTCATGACGTTGATGGCCGCGTCGTGTCCGTCGAACAGCGAAGCGGCCGTTACGATCCGAATGTGATGCCGGGGTTGATAAACTTTTGGTAGCTGCATAATCCATTTTATTTGAAGACTGGCAAATATAGGCAAAAGTTGACTTTAAAAGGGAAATATTCAGTTTGGATTGCCCTGAAGGAAGGCTCTTTTAACCCTTTTTAAATAAGGGGAACAGAGAATTGACCCGGCCGGCACCGAACGCCTCCCGGTCGGAAGATTTTTAGCTTGCCTTTAGACATCGAAATAGCTATATTTGTAAATGTTTATTACGCATGCGTAATATTTATATCGATTCTTAACTATATTTACAGTAAAATTGTGACTTAGTTCATCATCCAAACATTTACAGCTATGCTAAAACAAATTGTCTTTTCCGTCGCTCTGCTCCTTACGCTGGGGGTTTTTGCCTACAGCATGCAACGCTATTTCCGGTTTTTTAAGTTCACCCGGAAAAAGCCGTTGGGCCATTTTTGGAAACGTCTGTATCATACCCTGGAAGTTGCCGGTTTTCAAACCAAGATCCTACGTCGGCCGGTGATCGGGTTCCTCCATGCTTCTGTTTTCTGGGGCTTCATGGTGATCCTGTTCGGCAGCATCGAGATGGTGGTCGACGGGCTCTTCCGGACGGAGAAAGCCTTTAGCATTTTGGGCTGGTTTTACAATTTTATGATGGGATGCGGCGATGTCTTTGCCCTCATCATTGCGGTGGCGATGCTGATTTTCCTGGCCCGCCGCCTCGTGATGCATATCAAACGGTTCTCGGGCGTGGAAATGAAACCGGTTTCCGAATATGACGCCGTGCTGGCGCTGACGCTGATCTTGTTGCTGATGCTTTCTCTGATGGGGATGAATGCCTTTTATTATCACTGGACCCAGGTGACCGGAACCCCGGTGCTGGGATCATATCCGGTGGCCAAATATATCTGGGCCCCGCTGCTGGGAAGTATTACCCCGGGAAAGGCCTGGTTCTGGTATCAGTTCAATTGGTGGTTTCACATTCTGACCATCTTCATCTTTGCTAATATTTTACCTTATTCCAAACACTTCCACGTATTTATGTCGGTGCCGAATGTCTTCATTTCGAAGCTGGAACCGCTGGGCTACGTCGACAACATGCCGGACATCACCAACGAGGTAAAGATCATGATGGACCCCAATGCTCCCATGGATGGCGGTGCCGCGGAAGGAGAGGTGGAACGTTTCGGTGTGCTGGATGTGGATGACGTAAAATGGACCAGTTATCTGAATTCCCTTTCCTGCACCGAATGCGGACGGTGTACTTCGGTTTGTCCGGCCAATATTACCGGAAAACTCTTATCTCCCCGTAAGATCATGATGGATACCCGGGCCCGCATGAAAGAAAAAGGACCCGGATTGTTGAAAGAAGGCAAAGCCTTTGACGACGGCAAACATCTGGTGTTTGATTATATCTCGGAAGAAGAACTGTGGGCCTGTACGTTGTGTAATGCCTGTGCCCAGGAATGCCCGGTGGACATCAACCAGCCGTCGCTGATCCTGGAAATGCGGCGCTATCTGGTGATGGAAGAATCCAAAGCGCCGTCAGGACTGAATACCGTTTTCTCGAACATCGAAAACAACGGCGCTCCCTGGCAGTTCTCGCCGGAAGACCGCCTGTTGTGGGCCGAAGGACTGGAGGTTCCAGTAATGGCCGATCAATTTGCCAACAACCATAAACCGGAATACCTCCTTTGGGTGGGTTCTGCCGGTGCTTTTGATGAAAGGTATAAGAAAGTGATCCGCGAATTTGTGAAGATCCTCAACCACCTGAAAGTGGACTTTGCCGTACTGGGAACCGAAGAATCCGACAGCGGGGACGTGGCCCGTCGCGCCGGGAACGAAATGCTGTTCCAGATGCAGGCCCTCACCAACAGTGAAGTGCTCAACGGCTATGAAGTGAAAAACATCGTCACCTGTGATCCCCTCGACTTCAACACCTTGAAAAACGAATATCCCGATCTGGGCGGCCAGTATGAAGTACAGCATCATACCCAGTTCCTCCGGAAATTTATTGCAGACGGAAGACTGAAAATCGACGGCGACAAGTTTGCCGGCAAGAAGATTACCTATCACGATCCGTGTTATCTGGGACGTGGAAACGGCGAATATGATGCCCCCCGCGACATCCTCAATGCCATTCCTTCCGTCAAGGTGGAGATGAAGAAAAACCGAAGCTTTGCCATGTGCTGTGGCGCCGGCGGTGGCCAGATGTTCAAGGAAGCCGAAAAAGGTTCCAAGGAAGTCTTTATCGAACGTACCGAACAGGCCATGGAAACAGGTGCCGAAATTATCTGCACCGCCTGTCCGTTCTGCATGACCATGCTGACCGATGGCATCAAATACAAAAACCTGGAAGAAACGATGAAGAACTATGATGTCGCCGAACTGGTGAGTATGAGTATGGGATTGTAGACCGTTGTCAGATAACCATTTGACTTTCGTTTGCCCACTGTATGGCGTTTTTCCTGATCTATCGTCCGTTTGATTCGGGTTGGATATTCCGGTCGATGTTGAAGTTATCACCCAGCAGCTGGTAGCCTTTCAGGTTTCCTTTCGCGTCGTAGGTTTTAACAAATACCACATCGTTGTTGGTGAGGAAGTTAAAGGTATTTACCCCACTTTCCAACACCTGTACGAACGGTTTGTTGTGATCGGTATTTTCCAGCTTTTCTCTTTTCCTTTTGGCAAAAAGCCCGGCCAGTTTGTCGATGGGTCTGCCGAAGGTACTGGCCAGAAGCGAATGATGGGTCTCTTCTACCACCACCGGGTGAGGCGAGGCAACCACTTTTGATGCCTTTGCAGAAGCATACAGCAGGGCATGCTCTTTCACTTGCCGGAATTTTACAGGCGCATCCAGCGAGGCCAGGGTGCCCACGGGGATTTGCTGGATGATCACCGGTCGGGTCCTGGGAATGACAACTTTCGGCTGCCGCTTTAATCGGAGTATTTCATTGGATGAAAGGGTAGCGCTGACGGTCATGGCCGGCAGGGTTTCAAGCGCGGCGATCCGGGTGTATTGCCGGGGTTTCTGGATCCTGTCACCCGTTGGCATCAAAAACCGGATGCCGAAAAAGATCAGCAGCAGGGCTGCGGCAGCCAGGGTGAATGCCAGCCGGACGGTGACCGGTTGTTTGCGTTTTAATGCCGCTTTTTGCTGAAAGACCACTTTCCGGTCTTTCTCGATCCGGGCCTTTCCAAATAGCTCCAGCTCCTGCAAAAGATGGGGATTTTGATCCAGAAAGCGTGTCAGATCCTCGTTTTCCTTTTCTTTCAGTTCCCGGTCATGGTAAAGAACAAAAAACGATTCGTAGTTGTCTTCGTTGATCCCGCCGGCGGAATGGATCACCGGGATTTTCAGCGTTTCTTTTCCAGGGAAAGAGACCTTTGGTTTCGACAGGCTGACCTTTTCAAGATCGGTGAACTCCTGTTTCAGATCCGGGTGGGCAGCCAGGAACGACAACAGGGCTTCCCTTTCCGCTTTGGAAAGGTTGCCATCGAAATAGTCGATGATAAACGCGCCGTAATTTTCCCTGTTTACTTCCATAACTATACCACGTAATCCGGATGGACAATGTACTTTTTCAAATAAACGCGGGCCCGGAAAATATAAACTTTCACCTGGCTTTCCGTCAGCCCCGTGATGTCGCCGATTTCCTTGTAGGAATAGCCTTCGTAATCGCGGAGCAGCAACACTGACCGCTGATCTTCCGGCAGGCCGTCAACCGCCTTGTCCAGCACTTCCTTCAGGTCGCTGAAGTCGTTGTTGGTGGCCCGTGTATGATGCTTGTCGTTGAAAGCCTCCATCCTTTTGTTTTTCCGTATCTGATCGATCATGGCATGGTAGCCGATGGTGAACAAATACGATTTGCTTTTCCCGTTTTCCACTTCATGTCGGTGTTCCCACAACCTCATGAACGATTCCTGCACCAGATCTTTGGCCAGCTCCTCGTCACGCGTGCTTTTCAGCATAAACGCATACAGGGCGTCTGAATATTCGTCCACACAGCGGTTGTATTCCGTACCGTTCATGAAAAGATTTATAAATGTTGACTCATGTTATTACAACGAAACAAGGAGCCATTAGTTACACTTTGATTCTATTTTCAAAGATAATACAGAAAATTGGAATCTAACCGGTTGGAATTTAGTTAAATAATAACAGGATGAATTTATAATTAGGACACGGATTGTTATGATAAAACTGATCGATGATGATCAAAAATCAGTGGGGATCTTAACGATCATTCAAAACAGGGTCTGTTAAAAAGTCTGATTAATCATTCAGCTTCAGCACGACCAGAAACGCCGATTGGGGGACTTCCACATTGCCTACCTGGCGCATGCGTTTTTTCCCTTTCTTCTGTTTTTCCAGCAGCTTCCGCTTTCGCGTGATGTCGCCGCCGTAACATTTGGCGGTCACGTCCTTACGCACGGCTTTGATGGTTTCGCGGGCAATGATCTTGGCACCGACGGCCGCCTGAATGGCGATGTCGAACTGCTGGCGCGGGATGAGGTCTTTCAGCTTTACGCAGATCCTTCGGCCAAAACTGTAGGCATTGTCCTGATGGATCAGCGAGGAGAGGGCATCTACCGGTTCGCTGTTCAGCAGGATGTCGAGTTTCACCAGTTTGGCGGGACGGTATCCGGATATATGATAATCGAAAGAAGCATAGCCTTTCGAAATGCTTTTCAGCTTGTCGTAAAAGTCAAAAACGATCTCGCCCAGCGGCATGTCCACGGTGAGCTCGATCCGGTCGGTGGAGAGATACACCTGGTTTTTCAACTCGCCGCGTTTGTCGAGGCACAGCTTGATGATGGGCCCGATGTACTCGGTGCGGGTGATGATCTGCGCTTTGATGAAAGGCTCTTCGATGTAATCGAGGTATTTCTGTTCCGGCAGGCCGGAAGGGTTGTGCACTTCGATGACTTCCTTTTTTGTGGTCACCACACGATAAGATACGTTGGGCATGGTGGTGATGACGCTCATGTCAAACTCCCGGTCCAGCCGTTCCTGGATGATCTCCATGTGCAGCAGTCCCAGGAATCCGCAACGGAAGCCGAAACCCAGCGCCAGTGAAGATTCCGGCTCGAATGTCAGGGAGGCATCGTTCAGTTGCAACTTTTCGATGGCCGTCCGCAGTTCTTCATAGTCGTCGGCATCCACCGGGTAGATCCCGGCAAACACCATGGGCTTCACATTCTCGAAGCCGGCAATGGCATTTTTACACGGATTTTTCACATGGGTAATGGTATCGCCCACTTTTACTTCCCGCGAGACTTTGATCCCCGAAATGATATAGCCTACTTCGCCTGTACTAAGACTTTCGCGTGCTTCGGGTTTTAACCGCAACACCCCGACTTCATCGGCGAGGTATTCTTTTCCGGTGTTCACGAATTTCACCAGGTCGCCTTTGCGGATCTCGCCGTTGAAGATCCGGAAGTACGCGATGATGCCCCGGAAGGGATTGAAAACCGAGTCGAAGATCAGGGCCTGCAACGGCTGGTCCGGATTGCCGTCGGGAGGCGGTACCTTTTTTACCACCGTTTCCAGGATCTCGTCCACGCCGTAGCCTGTCTTGCCGCTGGCCTCGATAATGTCTTCGTAGTTGCAGCCGATCATGTCCACGATCTGATCCTTGACCTCGTCGATCATGGCGTTGTCCAGATCCACCTTGTTCAGCACGGGGATGATCTCCAGGTTGTGTTCGATGGCCAGATACAGGTTGGAGATGGTCTGTGCCTGGATGCCCTGGGTGGCGTCAACCACCAGCAGTGCCCCTTCGCAGGCTGCAATGGAACGCGAAACTTCGTAGGAAAAATCAACGTGGCCGGGGGTGTCGATGAGGTTCAAAACGTATTTCCTGTTCTCAAACTCATACTTCATCTGAATGGCATGACTCTTAATGGTGATGCCCCGTTCCCGTTCCAGTTCCATATCGTCCAGCACCTGTGCCTGCAGCTCCCGCTGTGTCACCGTGCCGGTGAATTCCAGCAGCCGGTCTGCCAACGTGCTCTTACCGTGATCGATATGGGCGATAATACAAAAGTTTCTGATGTGATCCATAGGTGGCAAATTTACTAATAAAACTGATGTTCAAAAGAGGATATTTCACACGAAAAAGAATCTTTTTTACAGAGTTTCAGAAGGAAGGAGCCATAAATTTCGAACCTGTACAGACGCCAACTTTTAGGTTCTGATGAGCTCCGAGAATCTTGTAAAAGCCGGATTTTTGAAAAACATGCCGATGCTATGAAAAAAACATAAGCATGTTTTTGAAATTTCCTAACTAGGAAATTCTAATTCCCTGCTTAGGAAATTTTTTTTTTCACCGCAGGGAATTCTGATTACCACCGTAGGAAAAATTTTTTTCACGTGTGGAAATTTACTTTCTCAAAGATAATCAGTGGGTAAGAGAACAATTTCCATGGAAAATTTTTACCTTAGAGGCATTAAACCATAGGCCCGCCAGGTCCGTTTGCTTTTTTGAACTGGATCTGAACCTGAAATGACAAAAAAAACCGACATGAAGAAAATAATCCTAATTTTAATAAGCGTTTGTTTTTCAATGGCTCTGTTAGGTCAAACGCCATCCCAAACCGCCTTAACCCGTGATTTAAATAAAAGGAAGTTTTTATGCAGGAATTTGATTGGGAAGACCGTCCCGTTTTCAACGCTGACGACCCTCGACCATGAAAAAATCGATTTTCATGCCTTAAAAGGGAAAATCGTTTTTATAAATCTTTGGTTCAAATCTTGTCCGGCCTGCATGTCGGAGATGCAGGGGCTCAATGAACTCTATCAAAAATATCATGGAGAAAAAACCCTCTTTCTCATGATCACTTTCGAAAGTCCCGAGGTCATCAGGGAAATCGCCGCTAAATATCATTTGAAATATCAGATGGTCCGTGTTAAAAATTCCACGTTGCAGCACTGGTCGATCGCCCAACACGGGTTTCCCAACTGTGTCCTGGTGGATCCGCAAGGAAAGATCAGGGCCGCCATCGGCGGGTCCAACCAAAATGAAAAAATCGCCGCACGGCAGTTAATGGAATATTTTGGCCCTGCCATTCAGTCTCTGACGGCTCGTTAAATTTTATTCGATATTACTAGAAGTAGAATTCAATCTGATCTTCCCCGTTCTCGATGGGGTAGTGGCCTTTGTAAACATTGCCGACATAGCCATCGATGGCGATCTTGTCGCCCACATGGAAGCTGTCTTTGTTCAGCTTGAAATACTTTTCGCTTTCAAAGACCATCAGTCCGGTGCAGTTCACCACAGAAGTTTTGCCCAGCCGCACGGCAGTAACGGCGGCATGGGAAGTGGCGCCCCCCTTGGCGGTCAGCAAAGCGTCGGCTTCGAAGATCATGCCAATGTCGTCGGGGACGGTATCCGGCCGCACCAGCACCACGGGTTCTTCCGGGTATTTTTCGTGAAGCAGGTTGATGTCCTTCATGTCGATGGCCACACGCCCGTTCAGTGCGCCGCCGCCGATGCCGATGCCGCGGCCGCAGAGTTTCATCTTGCCCATGGCGGTGGTAAAGCGGTGGGTGGTATGGAAGGTGGCCATGTCCATGTCACGGATCTGAAGGATGAACAGGTCGTCGGGGTTTTCTGATTCGAAGGTGAACTCGATCTCCTGCGGGTTGTAACCCAGGTTTTCGGTCAGGTCCACGGCGATGCGGTGCAGTTTTTTGTACAGGTTGGGATACATTTCTTCCAGTGAAACCAGCTTTTCGCGCTGGCCGTTGAGCTGTGACTTGCTTACCGGGAAGGGTTTTACCAGTCCGGCCACAATGTCTTCGCCCTGGCTCTGATAGGTGAAGTCGCCGTATAAATGCACCCCCTGGCGCGGGTTTTTGGGATTTTGCGTGAATACCACGCCGCTGCCCGAGCTGCTTTTCATATTGCCGAAGATCATCTGCTGCACAATGACGGCGGTGCCCCATTCATCGGCGATCTGGAGATGCTCGCGGTACACGATGGCCCGCTCCGAAGACCAGGACTCGATCACCAGGTTGATGATGGTGATCAGCTGTTTGAAGACATCTTCTTCGAAATAGATCTTCGAATCTTTCAGCTTTTTGCGGTAGGCAAACGCCAGCTCCCGCATGATCTGCGGCGAGAAATCGCCTTTCTGGTCTACCTTGTATTTCTGCTTGAAATGGTTGATGATGGCGTCGAACTCGTCGCGTGTCAGGCCGTAAGCCATGCCCCAACTCTGCAGCAAACGGCGGTAAGAATCCCAGGCCGACCATTCAAAACCTTTGATATGGCTCAAACTTTCCGTGATCTCGTCGTTCATGCCCACATTCAGCACCGTGTCCATGGCGCCGGGCATGGAAATGGCCGTTCCCGACCGTACCGACAGCAGCAGCGGATTTTCGGGATTGCCGAACTTCCTGCCGGCCACCCGCTCGATCAGCGTCAGGTGCTTCTTGATCATCTCGTACATCTCGTTGCGGAGCTCTTCGTGCCCGATGATGGCCTGGTGGCGGCGAAAAGTTTCCGTGGTCAGCACAAATCCGGGCGGCACCGGAAAGCCGGCCATGCGCATGATCTTCAGATGGTAGGCTTTGGAGCCCAGGAACACCTGATTGTCGACGATGGGATTTGCCCGGGCCAGCCGGGCGATGATCAGGTCGGAGTTGTACGACATGATCTCCTTGATGATCTCCGGATTCAGGTTATCGGCCATTTTTCGCAGCGAATCCAGGATTTTCAGGATAAAGTTGTCCAGCGGCTGGATCAGGAAGGCTTCCGAGATGATGTCGCGGTAAAATTCCTCCGAGATCTTGTTGATAAACTCGTGTTTTTCCTTGCTGTTCAGCTGATTGGTTTTGTCGAACAGCTGGGGGATGATGATCCGCAACGGGATCTCGTAGGTCTTTAAGAAATACTCGATCAGCGTTTTTTTGATGTCATCGGCCACGAACTGGAAGATGTTGATGTACTGGTCGAAGGAAAAACTCTGCGACGCCAGGCTGTATTTCAGCATCAGCAGGTTGGAGTTGAAACTTTGGTTGGTGATCCCGTCGAGTTCGAGTCCTTCGCGAAAATAATCGAGGATGACATAGATCTCGCGCAGCGTTTTGGCGGAGATGTAGTTCAGGTTGATGTTCTGCACCACTTTTTCCATGAGCCGCGTGGCGACTTTTTCGAGGCGGAACGTCAGCCCCAGGGCCTCGAATTTGGGCTCGCGGTAAATGCCGTACATCGAGGGGATGCCGATGGCGATGTGGCGTTTGTGGTAGATGTTTTCCCAGCTTTGGCTGGGTTTCGGATCGAAGATGATCTCCTTCAGATGATTCATGAACGAATAGATCAGCTTCAGCGAGCTTTCCAGATCCTCCTTTTCCAGCGCCGAATTCAGCTTGTCCACCTCGGCATCGGGGATAAAGGCATAATGTTTCAGCAGCCGCGTGATATCCACCGTTTCGAAGGAATATTTCTCTTTCAGAAAAGCGTACAGATTCCGGATGTCGCGCAACCGTTCCAGGTCGAGGTCGTTGGTTTCCGTCAGCTTCGAAAGCAGGTTCTCATATTCTTCGGCTTCCAGGTTCAGTAAGGTTTCGGGCGTTGCCCTGGCCATGTTGCAAAGTTCTTTTACCATCTTGTGCACCGGCGAAAACCAAGGTCCCTCCTTGTCAATACTTTCATACACATTGTGCGGCAGGATGTCTTTGAGCGGTTCTAGGTTGCCGTCGCCCCAAAACTGGAAGATCTGCAACGCCAGCTCAATGAGGGTGTTGTTGCTTTCGGTGTGCACCTGCTTGCGCAGAAAATGGATCAGTTTGTCTTCCCGCTTCGAAAGCTCGTCCATGGTGGTGGTCACCTTCCGGATATCGCCTTCGGCGCCGATCTCGTTGAAATACACCGGGAAGTTCCGCGTCAGCTGCTTCACTTTCTTGTAAAACGGCGCGATGTTGGAGTTGAGAACCTTGGTGATGTCGCGTTGGAAGAGATCCGTATCGCTGATAAAAATGCCGCCGAGTTTCAGGTTCACGATCAGCGCCGACAGCAGTTTTTCCATTTCCGACTGGGAATATTCGATGAGTTCCAGCCAGACGCGGATGTTCTTGATGTGATTTTCGTTGATGTGCAACTGCCAGTCTTCGTTCACATAGACCATGCCCGGGGTTTCGAAACCAAACTGGATAAGCCGGTTCTCCAGATGCCGGACCAGTGTCTTTTCCTCCGACTGGTCGATGTCGATAACTTTTTTTCCCACGGTCAGCCAGATGTCCAGCACCGACGAGGCGTGTTCCTTTTTCAATCCTTCCATGTACTGATACAACTGATCAATAAAGTCTTTCATGTCAGCCGTTTCAATTTCTTCCATCGTTTGCACCAGCATCCTGTTGAGCTTCCAGATGAGCCGGGTTTTGTGGTCGGCCATGCCGTCGAGATGCAACAGGTAGAAGGTAAAATAGAACTTTTCGATGAACGAGGGGAAGAGGTCCACGGTATCGGCGAAGTGTTCGGCGATCTCATCATAGTCGGGCATGTTCCGGGTGAGGTCCTGCCACGAATCCTGTTGTTTTATTTTGTCACGAAGTCCCTCGAAATAAGGTTTTCCAATCTCGGCACACAGAAGCGCAGGGTCCAGCTTCAGAATGTTCTGTTGATCGTCGATCCATTGCGAAGCCTGGGTGCTGGATTCCCAGAAATCGATGGAGGCGCCGTAGATTTCCCGGGTCAGAGTGAAAGCCCGGTCCAGGAATTTCTCGTCGTGAGAGATCTCTAACAGGTATTTTTTAAAATATTTCGAGGCTTCGATGTAGCTGCGTTTGTTGTCGCGAAAACCGTCCTGAAGCTTGCTGCAGCAGGAGTGGAGCGTCTCATAGTAGTCTTGCTTTTCGCGATGCAACTTCTGGACGAATTCCAGCAGCGTGCGCAGAATGAAAATTTTTAGCGGCCGGTCCGTATCTTCATTCAGCAACAGCTGATGCATCAAAGAAACGGGTATTTCAAAGGCCTGTGCGGGATGGTCGAGATGGATATAAAACCAGTAATCGGTGATCAACATTTTGCGCAGCTCCTCCACTACAAATTTTTTATTGGAAAATGGATGCTGAAATTCTATAATGCAATCGTTTGCGCGTTTATGGATTCCGTAGTAGTTTTTTGACAGATTTATAAACGACTGAAATTCAGGGGGTATTTTAATGTCCCGGTAACGTGTTTCTGCGAGGTTTGCTTCGAGGGCTTTTGAGATGAAATTTTTATCCATGGCGCATTCCGGTTCGTTGTTTTGACGTATGTATATTAATTATTTTTGTATCACAAATCGGTTATCTACAAATGTAATGTGAATTTTTGTAGAAATGCCGCGAAAGAAAAACTTTAAAACAAACACCATGACAAAGATTAAAATTGGTATTAACGGATTTGGGCGTATCGGACGTAATGTCTTCAAAATTGCCCTTGAAAGAAACAATTTGGAAGTTATCGGTATTAACGACTTGACAGATACTAAGACCCTGGCCCATTTGCTGAAATATGATTCTACCCAGGGAAAATTCAACGGGACCGTGCAATTCGACGATCGCAACCTGATCGTGAACGGCGTCGCCATTCCTGTGACGGCAGAACGGGCTCCAATCCAGATCAAGTGGGCACAGACGCCTGACGTGGTGGTTGAATCAACCGGGATCTTCCGCTCCCGCGAAAGCAACAAAGGCGGCTACGGCGACCACCTGAAAAACGGCGCCAAGAAAGTGGTTCTGACGGTCCCCGCCAAAGACAAGATCGACAACATGATCGTTTTGGGTGTGAACGACGAAGCCCTGCGCGAAGAAGACCAGTGTGTTTCCAACGCCAGCTGCACCACCAACTGTCTGGCTCCGATCGCCAAAGTCCTCAACGATCATTTCGGGATCGAAAACGGACTGATGACGACCATTCACTCCTACACCAACGACCAGAGCATTTTGGATGCGCCCCACTCTGACCTGAGAAGGGCCCGTTCGGCTGCCGTCTCGCAAATCCCCACCACCACCGGGGCTGCCAAGGCTGTGGGAAAAGTCATTCCCGAACTTAACGGTAAACTGGATGGCATGGCTGTCCGTGTTCCTACTCCGACCGGTTCGCTGGTTGACCTGGTAGTGAACCTGAAACGCGAAGTCACCAAAGAAGAAGTCAACGCTGCCATGAAAGAAGCCGCCGAAGGCGCCATGAAAGGCATTCTGGGATATTGCGAAGATCCCATCGTTTCTGTCGATGTGATCCACAACAACCACTCTTCCATCTTCGATGCAGATTCTACCATGGTCCAGGGAAAAACGGTAAAGGTCCTTTCCTGGTACGATAACGAATGGGGTTACTCCACGCGCGTGGTGGACCTGATGGAAAAAATGATGGCATAATTGTAATTGTTTTTCATAGTTTGAGGTTAATATTTTTTGAGAAGCCGTTCGCGTAAAGTGGACGGCTTTTTTGTTGCCATGGAGAATCATAACCCTGACAGGGTGTCAAACCCTGTCAGGGTTATGAAATAAAAAAAGGCGGTCTTTTGACCGCCTTTCCTGCTAAATTCCGGGTGATTATTTCTTTCTGGCCACTTCTACCTGTTCAAATCCTTCGATATAATCACCGACTTTGATGTCGTTGAAGTTTTCGATGTTCAACCCGCATTCGTAACCGGCCGAAACTTCTTTCACGTCGTCTTTGAAACGTTTCAGCGAACCCAGGTTCCCGGTGTAGATCACGATACCGTCGCGGATCAGCCGGATCTTGGTGTTCCGGGTCACTTTTCCTTCCATCACGTAACAACCGGCGATGGTACCCACTTTCGAGATCCTGAACGTTTCGCGGATCTCGATGTTGCAGGTGACTTTCTCTTCCATTTTCGGTGCCAGCATGCCTTCGATGGCGGCTTCGAGTTCTTCGGTGGCCTGGTAGATGATGGAATACAGGCGGATGTCGATCTGTTCTTTTTCTGCCAGTTTCCGCGCCTGGGGTACGGGGCGCACCTGGAATCCGATGATGATGGCATCCGATGCCGAAGCCAGCAGGATGTCGGTTTCGGTGATGGCCCCCACACCTTTGTGGATGATGTTCACCTGGACTTCCTCGGTGGAGAGTTTCAACAAGGCATCGCTCAGGGCTTCCACGGAACCGTCGACGTCTCCTTTTACGATCACGTTCAGTTCTTTAAAGTCGCCGATGGCAATACGGCGGCCGATCTCATCCAGGGTGATGTGTTTCTGGGAACGTAAAGTCTGTTCGCGCATCAGCTGGTGTCTACGGGTGGTGATGGCTTTGGCTTCTTTTTCGTCCTGCATCACCATAAAAGTATCCCCGGCCTGCGGAGCTCCGGTCAGTCCGAGCAACAACACCGGTGTGGATGGTCCTGCCTTTTTGACCTCTTTGGCCCGCTCGTTGAACAAGGCTTTTACCCGCCCGAAGACCGGACCCGCAATGAGGATATCTCCCTTGGCGATGGTTCCGTCTTCCACCAGAATGGTGGCCACATAACCACGGCCTTTGTCCAGACTGGATTCGATCACCGTTCCTTTGCCGGCCTTGTCGGGGTTGGCTTTCAGCTCGAGTAATTCAGCTTCCAGCAACACTTTTTCCAGCAGCTCCGGAACGCCCTGACCGGTAATGGCCGAGATTTCCTGCGACTGGTATTTGCCGCCCCAGTCTTCCACCAAAATGTTCATGTTGGCCAGCTGTTCCTTGATCTTATCTACGTTGGC
>JBJKPL010000105.1:0-3944 GCA_046706345.1 Candidatus Sulfidibacterium sp. | reverse complement strand
GTATATTAGAATCCTAAAAGTAAACAAGGGATTTCTGGCATACTTGAATTCATAATATCTGTCCGGGAGACTTAAACAAAGTGCAACGGTTTTGCCGTGTTCCAATCTTTTAGAGAAGTAGGCTTCCTCATAAGACCCTGCTATTTTTATGATGAGAGGATGGGTAAAATCATTACGCGCAACGATTAAATGGTCAGGGTCTTTTCCAAAATATATTTCTTCTTTATGACCATCTCCATCCAGATCAAAGGAATAAAAACTTCCCGTAACGGGGACTGACTTGTAGGTTTTGAGCGTTTTTAGATCTTGATTCAGATACTCAACAAGTCCATTATCAGCATGGTATAAAGATAAACGAAATTCTTGCCCCGGTGGAAAAACTTTTAGAAAGTAACCGCTTCCCTCTTTGTTGAATGGCAGCTTCCGATACCTTATGAATTGACCTTTCGCGTTGCATATTCCGATAAAAGTACTGTCTGTCTACAAATTTGCTTGTGTGAAAACGGCAAGCAGATTTGCTGATTTTATTTTGAATGGATAAACGTGAACAGTTCCTGGCGAATGCCCCAGCATGACCGGAGGGAACAGGTATCCCAGTGTTGAATCATAGACAAGGAACCATAAAAATTGATCTGATAGGGGGTAGTTAGTAGAAAAATTTCCTGGTGCATTAAGCACACCAGTAATGTCATCACTGCATTTTCCTCCCAAATCTATAAAATTAATTTCTGATTGGATTTCAGTGGCTGCTTTGGGAGATGTGATATAAGTTCTTTTTTTTAAATCGATGACATACAACGATCTGCTGCTTTTTGAAAAGCCGCTGTGGATCGGGACCACCAACGTTAAATCTCCGTTAGCATTAAATTTATGGAACCTTGCGTCCCAAATGGTAATATCGCACTGATTGTTATAATATTTGAATCTTTTTAGGAATAAAGGGGAATAGCAAATTTTATTGCTGACGATATCATAACCACTTAAAAAAACACTGTCATGACTGTGTGAAAAGGCAAAAATTTCATCCGTTCCGTCCCCATTATAATCTGCTGTATATAGAAATGTCGGTATGGTAATTTTTCCAGGAAGATTCCACTGGAACAAGGTTCGCCCGGATTTGCGGACCACAATGGCAGAAGTCCCTTCAAAATCTTTAATTATATGGATATTTACACTGTTTCCATCATGATAAAGGTCCCTATAGATATCAATATAATTCAGTCGTTGCTTTAAATCTTTTTGAACAGTCAACTTATATTTTGTGCCAATATTTATAAAAGGCAGGCTAGCAGCGGTGATAATTATTGCTAGGGTAAAACCGATAAGAAAATTATTCCGGTTAAAAAGAAAAGATTTCATAGTGTCGGATGATGGCAAACAAAGTTAGGAAAGTATTTGTAAAGTCCAAGCTATTTTTTTGAATTTCAGGACGAAACCGGCTCCCCGGTCCGGGGGTCACGACCTGAAAAAGGACAATAAAATATGGTTGTACTCCTCAATGGACGTGAGATAGGGGAAATGTCCTTCGTTGCGGAAGGTGTGCACTTGGGCTTCAGGATAGGTGACTTTTAATTTGGCACGCAGCAGGGTGGGGATCAGCGGATCGTTGTCGGATTCCAGGATCAGTTTCGGAACAGACCGGGTGGCCGGGTTGGCCCGCATCGTGATAAACGGCTCGACAACCATGTCGTAACGGTTGATAAATTGGCGCTTACTGAAAGAGAGACCTGGCAGAAAAGCACTCAACACCTTATCCTGATGTCCTGCGGGAAGCAGCTTCTGTTGCAGTTCCCGTTGGCCCAATTGCCAGAGGACAATTTCGGGCAACCATGGCAGCCAGGCCCGTTTCTTTTGGTTTACTTTGACAATCAGCCGGTTGGGCGGAAAGGTGTTGCCAAAAACGGCTTTTTCCACTCTTTCCGGAACCGCTTTCACCACATACTGTGCAATATAGCCGCCCAGGGAAGTGCCGACAAGGTTAAAACGGTCGACCTTTTCCTGCTCCAACAACTTCAGGATGCCATTTTTGGCTTTTTCCAGGGTGTTGATTTTTTCAGGCAAGGTAAAAGTGAGGATCCGGAAATCACTTTCCAATGCATGGATTTGATTCCACCAGATATCATAACTGCCACCCATGCCGTGGATGAAAAGCAGGGTTTTCGTTCCTCTGCCTCCCGAATAGTAATTCCAAACAACGCCTTCTGCTGACAGCGATTTTAAAGGCCTTCCCCTGAAATTCAAAAGCCGTTGAGCCACAGGATTATTCTCGCCGTAACGCTTGAAGAAATCCCCTTTCGGCGCCGGGATCAGATACATCAGGATCAACAAAGCCAGTAGAATGAAAATGGTAAGCATGTGGCTGTATTTTGAGCAGATCATGGATCCGCTGTCAAGCTAAATTAGTAATAAAGTAAGGCTTTTCAAAGGAATATTTTTTTAAACCCCGCAAAACGGTATGGATTAAGACCTTTGGGGGCTTCCCCTCATGAAAAAAATTAATGTATTTTTGACAAAAAGTTGAACCGGTGAGTGAAAACAACCATTTCGAAAATCCACAACCCTTTTCTCCGAGAAAGAGGGTCCGAAGCTTTGGTTATGCCTTCAGAGGCATTTTTTACATGATCAGGACCCAGCACAATTTCTGGATCCAGATGACGATCGGGATCCTGACCCTGGCCCTGGGTTTTCTTTTCAAGATCAGTCCGTTGGAGTGGGGGCAGGTGCTTCTTTGTATGGGGATGGTACTGGCGGCTGAAACCTTCAATTCGGCGGTGGAAGCCTTGACGGATGCACTGCATCCCGAACACGATCCCCGGATTGGCCGGGTGAAAGATCTGGCCGCCGGAGCCGTGCTGATCGCAGCTTTGGCAGCTGCTGGCGTGGGCATCGTCATTTTCCTTCCCAAAATCATTGCACTGGTATGAAACTGATCATCGACAGTGGTTCCACCAAGACCGAGTGGGCAGTGCTGAAAGGCAAAAAGGTCGTCGATCGTTTTTTTTCCAAAGGTTTCAACCCCTATTATTCCACACCGGCAGAAATTGAAATCTCCATCAGGAAAGCCTTGCCCGCCACCCTGGATTCGGCCGGGATCCAACACGTTTATTCTTACGGAACCGGTTGCTCCACCAAAGAGAACTGTAATTTGGTGCAGTCGATCCTGGAAAAGTTCTTTCCTTCGGCAGAAATATTGGTTTACCACGATCTGCAGGGCGCGGCTGTGGCGCTGCTGAAGGATCAACAAGGCATTGCCTGTATACTGGGAACAGGGTCCAACTCCTGCCTGTGGAGCGGCAGCGTGGTGTTGGAAAATGTGCCGTCACTGGGCTATCTCCTGGGTGACGAAGGGAGCGCCGTTTATCTGGGAAAATTATTGCTGAAGACGATCCTGGGCGGAA
Organism: Candidatus Sulfidibacterium sp.; assembly: GCA_046706345.1. Lineage (GTDB taxonomy): Bacteria > Bacteroidota > Bacteroidia > Bacteroidales > F082 > Sulfidibacterium. Next base: position 546 of record JBJKPL010000105.1, on the reverse strand, counting down.
AAGCCGACCCGGAGATCACCCAGGCGTTTTATGATTTTGTCGGAATGGATTTTACCAGTGTACTGCACAAGATATACAAAGATCCCGATGCCAACCGTTGGATTGGAGGACTTTCGCCTTTTGTATCTGAAAACCTTGCCCATCCTCAGATCCGGGAGATTGCCCGACAGAATTTTCGGGATTTCATCGAAAATCAGATCTCCGCCTATTCGCGCTACCGGGAACTGGAGATCTCTTTCCTGGGCTCCGTGGCATTTCATCTGCAGGAGATCTTAAAAGAAGTCATGGATGAGGCCGGATTAAAGACTGGCCTGATCCTGAAAGGCCCTATGGAAGGCCTCATTGATTTTTACAGAAAATAATCGTGCGAAATATCAGGACAAAAGTTCCTTTTTCAGGTAGGTGGCGGTGTAGCCTCCGTTTTTCTTAACAATCTCTTCCGGTGTTCCGGTGCAAACGACAGTTCCACCCTTGGCGCCGCCTTCGGGCCCCATGTCGATGATGTGATCCGCCACTTTGATTACTTCCATGTTGTGTTCTATTACC
>JBJKPL010000104.1:0-13187 GCA_046706345.1 Candidatus Sulfidibacterium sp. | reverse complement strand
GAAGCCTGATTCTGGTTCGACCAGAAATCGTACGCTGTACTTCCCGAATACTGGAACTCGAACAAAGACTCTACAGAGTTTTTGTCTGCCGGGTTGAAGTTGTCGGCATAGTTGGCGTTCAGGGCATATCCCAGCGCGCGGACGGAGTCGCAGAGGTTCACCACCCGCTCGTAGATGCCCAGGGTCAGATAGACCTTGGCCAGCATGCCTTCGGCGGCACCGCGGGAAGCACGCCCCTTGTCGGCAGCGGAATACTGTTCGCGCGGTGGCAACAGCTGGATGGCCTGTGAGAAGTCGGAGATGATCTGATCGTACACCTGAGCGGCGGTAGCGCGTGAAGGACGCAGGTTGTCGCCGGGGTTCACCGGTTTCAGCACCAGCGGCACGCCACCGAAGTAACGAACCAGGATAAAATAATACAGGCCGCGCAGGAAATGGGCCTCCCCTAGGACACGGTCCTTGGTGGCCTGGTCGAAGTTGATGGCCGGCACGCGTTCCAGCACCAGGTTACAGTCCAGAATACCAGGCCAGGGTCCGCGCCAGAGGTCCAGCGCACCGGCGTTGTCGGGTGCGGTAATGAAGTTGGCCTCTTGCTGGGTCTCGATACCGTCGGTACCGCCGCCGGCGCCGACGACGCTGTTGCCGGCAAAGATGTCCGACGTCCACATACGCATGTTGTAGAGCTTGGGCCATTGCAGCGGCTGGTAAGCCCCGTTGACGGCGTTGATGGCGTCGGTTTCGGTTTTGTAATAGTTGGCCGTATTGATGGAATCTTCCGGTGCTTTGGTCAGAAAATCCTTCTGACACCCCGTGAGGGCGACGGCCAGAATGAAGATGCCTAAATAAAATATCTTTTTCATGATGTTATCGTGTTAATTGATTAAAGACCCAGGTTAACGCCGACACTGAAGGTGCGGCATACAGGATAGACACTGTTGTCGATGCCCGTGAAGCCTACTTCGGGGTCAAAACCGGTGTATTTGGTAAAGGTGTACAGGTTCTCCACAGAGACGTACACACGGGCGGAAGTCAGCCACAGGGCTTTCAGCGCTTTCTGAGGGATGGTGTAACTCAGCGTCACATTCTTGATCCTCAGGTACGATCCGTCTTCGATGTACCGGTCGGAAGGACGTGCGTTGTTGTTGGGGTCGTTGTAAACGGCACGGGGCATGGTGTTGCTGGTTCCCGGTCCGGTCCACCGTCCCAGCACGGCTGTGGTCTGGTTGAAAGCGGTGTACATGCATTCTGTGTACAGGCGGTTGGCATTAAAGATCTTGTTCCCGGCGACCCCCTGCAGGAAAACATTCAGGTCGAAGCCTTTGTAGGAGAAGTTGTTGCCCATGGAGAAAATGAATTTGGGATTGGGATTGCCGAGGAAGGTACGGTCCTTGTCGTTGATCACCCCGTCGTTGTTCAGGTCTTTAAAACGGATGTCGCCGGGGGAGGTCCGGTTGTAGGGGTCGTTCCCTGGGCTTTGCAGGGCATGGTTGTTTACATCGGCCTGGGTCTGGAAGAGGCCGTCGGTAACATAGCCGTAGAACTCGTTGATCGGCACGCCGGCCTGGATCAGCGCCAGGTAGTAGTTCAGCCCGATGCTTCCCGTGGGCATGGGGATGGTGTCGTTGATGCTCACCACCTTATTCTTGTTGAAGGAAACGGAAACCGACGTGCTCCATTTGAATGGGCCCGTCAGGTTGTTGGTATTTACGGTAAGTTCCCAGCCCTTGTTCTGCATCTTACCGGCGTTGATGGAGGGGACGTTCACATCGGAGTAGCCGGTGGTGATGGGCACGGCCATGGGCACGAGCATCTTGTCGGTATTTTTCACATAGGCGTCGAAAGTCAGGTTGATCCTGCCGTTGAGCAGGGAGGCATCGAGGCCGATGTCGGTCTGTTTCTGTTCTTCCCACTGCACGTTGGGGTTGGGCATCACTTCGGGGACCACGGCCGAGACGGGCGTATTGTTGAAGTTATAAGCATAGGTCTGCAGGGCGGTGGCAAAGGAGTAGTTGCCGATGTTCTGATTCCCGGTGATCCCGTAACCGACCCGGATCTTCAGGTCGTTGACGAAGGTGACGTTTTTAAAGAAGTCTTCCTTCGAGATACGCCAGGCACCGGAAACGGAAGGGAAGACGCCCCATTTGTTGCCGCTGCCGAAGCGCGAGGAACCGTCACGACGCACCGTGGCCGTCAGCAGGTACTTGTCGGCGTAGTTGTAATTGATCCGTCCCATATAAGACAGTAGCGACCAGCTGCTGGCATCACCGCCCACGGTGGGGTTAAGCGTCCCGTTGGTCAGCTGTTGCGTGAGGTCGCTGGGGAAGCTCTGAACAGAACCGTTGATGAAATGGTAGTTGTTTTCCTGGGCGCTGGTACCGATCATGGCGGTGAGATGATGTTTGCCGATGGTTTTCACATAGGTCAGGGTGTTGTCCCAGTTCCAGGTGATGCTCTTGTTGTACTGCTCACTCAGGAACGAGTTGAGGTTGGTACTGGATCCCCAATGATAGGCGGGAGCCCAGGTTCGGGTATTCCAGAAGTTGCCCTGCAGGCCGACGGTGGATTTCAGCGTCAGTCCGTTCAGGATGTTCAGTTCTCCGAAAACCGATCCGATGATGTTGTATCCGTCGGTGGTGTTGTTCACCGTTTTGGCCATCCCCACGGGGTTCACGATGTTGCCGTACCAGATCGACTGTCCGCCGGGACCGGAATAGGTGCCGTCGGGGGCGTAGATGGGCCGGATGGGCAGCGCCAGCAGCGCATCCTGGATGTTGTAGTTGCCGCTGTAATTGTGGTTGTAACTCAGGGTGACGGCATTGCCGAATTTCAGATGTTTGCTGATCTCGGAGTTTGAATTCAGCTGAACGGTCAGTTTTTTGTATCCCGTATTGATGACGATGCCTTTCTGGTCGATGTAGTTGACGCCTACGTAATAGTTGGACGTCTTGCTGCCGCCGGAATAAGACAGCGACATATTGTGTTCGGGAGCGGCCGTGAACAGGGCGCCGAGCCAGTCGGTGCCTTTCCCGAAGGAAGCGGGATTGGCGTAGGCCGGATTTTGTGCCATGCCGGCGTTGGCCATCATCTCGTTGTCGAGTTGGGCAAACTGTGCGCCGTTGAGCATGGGGATCATTTTGGCAGCCTGCTGGATCCCGAAGAAGTAATTCACGTTGATGCTGGGTTTTCCGGCGGCACCGTGTTTCGTGGTGACGATGATGACGCCGTTGGCACCGCGCGAACCATAGATGGCGGTGGCGGAAGCGTCTTTCAGCACCTGGATGGAGGCGATGTCATTCATGTTCAGCTGTCCCAGGCCGCTGGAAACGGGCACGCCGTTGATGACGAACAAGGGAGAGGCATCGTTGACGGTTCCCACACCCCGGATGAGGAAGGTGGGATCGTTGCCCGGTACCCCGGAGGAGATGATCTGCACCCCGGCAGCCTTGCCTTCCAGGGCATCGCCCACGGAGTTCACCGGCGTGGAGGTCAGGTCGGCGGGTTGTACCACGGCAATGGCGCCGGTAAGGTCTTTCCGGTGTTGGCTGCCGTAACCCACCACCACCACTTCGTCCAGTGCGCTGATGCTTTCCGATAAGATGATCCGCAACGGTTCATCCCCGGTGACTTTCACCTCGCGGGTGGCAAAGCCGATGTACGATACCTGCAGGACCGGATTTTCCTGTCCCGTGGAAAGCGAGAACTTTCCGTTTAAGTCGGTCGTCGTGCCGTGGGTGGTTCCCTTTACGACGATAGAAACACCGATCAGCGGTGCTCCTTTGGTGTCAACAACAATCCCTGTGATGGGTTTGATCTGTTGCTGAGCCGCCACGTTTGACGTGATCAGCACAGAGCACAGGATGAAAATGCTGAAGAGCCCTCTTTTTAAATATCCCATTGTGATAAAGTTTTGATTGTTATAAATAATTTGTTCCTGAATCGATTGCGTTAGTCATGAAATAAAAATCCCTTTCGGGATGCCGGGCGGGGAGTTGGCACAGTACAGGCATTTCCCCGTTGAGATAAAGTTTTGGTGGTACATGATGTGAAGTAAAGGTTTGGATCATAGATCTTTTTTTGTTCTTATACCCGGGACTTGCTTTTTGTGCGTTTTTAAGCTTTGCCGTACCGGCTGCCTTGATCTCTTTTGCGGGAAAGGAAAATTTTTCCCGTTGAGCAGCGGGCATAGATTGCCCGGGATTTTCAAATGTAGGGTGGAAAAATTCCAATAATTTTTGCGGTAGTGAAAATGTAGTTATTTTGGAGGCTTTTTGATTTTATATTATTTTAAATCAAATGGTTGCTATTTTTCGATATCAAAAAAAAGTAGTGATTCTGGAAACGTTTTCGGTGGAAAATGCGGTGTTTTTGAGGGCGATATTTTGGATGTGAGATGTCGGATGAGAGAGGCGGGTTGGAATAGGTTGGATGTGGAATTTGGTGATTTGTAAGCCCGGATTTTCTTTGCGGACGTCGCAGCCTATTGGGTGTGGCTTTGCGTTTTGGGCTGGCTCCCGACGGCTTGTTTTTCCCGGTGCTACGGGACCCGTCATGAAACGTCGCCTGTTAAAAAATCAATGGGACCATCTAAAATCACGTTATGAGATTCAGACAGCCCCATGATTATAAGTGAAATTGGTAACGGCCTACGTACCAGACTTCATTCCCTTCTGTACTTCAAAGATATGACCGAAACGACCCTTTTGGTTCCCTGTAGAGTGAAAATATAGTGATTTTTCACATGGGATATTTATATCCTGTTACAGATCAGCTTCTTTACAAAAAGGCTGTCCAAAAAAAAGTAGTGATTGTGAAAAATATTTTCGGGGCGGAACCCATCGGGGAAGGGAGGTCCTTACAACCGGGTGCCGATCTTCATGACCAGGGTTTCGAATTCGTCGCGCGGGCACACGGCTTTGTTGCGGATCTTGGTGCGGTAGTTGTAAATGGTCGACAGCGAGTAGCGCAGGAAATGGGAGATCTTCACGCTGTCGGTGATCCCCAGGCGGATCAGGGCGAAGATGCGCAACTCCGTGTTCAGCAGTTCGCCCGGTTTGGGAAGGATGGCCTTGTCTTTTTCCAGTAGCAGGTTGAATTCCTCAATAAAATTGGGGAAGAGTTGCAGGAAGGTGGCATCGAAATTGGAATAGAATTCACGGAGTTCTTCCTCGATGAACTCGCTGGATTTGATGGCATTCAGCAGGTCGCTAACCTTACCGGTGGCGGCTTGTTTTTTCAGTGAATGCCGGTAATCGTCGAGTTTGTCGATGTACATGGAACACTGGTCCATGTAGCGTCCGATGTATTCCTCCTTGATGAGGTTGGCCTCGGTGAGGGTGGCATTGGCCCGCGTCAGCTGGTCGTTGGTCCGGAACAGCTCCTGGTTCAGCGCTTTCATCTGCTGGTTGGCCTGGCTGAGGTTTTTCTCCATGCGGATGAGCTTTTTCATCTGCCGGTAACGGAAAATCAGCGAGATGAGCAGGAACAGCGACAGGATGCTGATACAGATCAGGAAGAAATAAAGCTGCCGTTGACGGGCATTGGTTTCCATCTGATACGCCCGGTTGATGATGGGCAGGATGCGCGAGATCTCTACCGTCCGCAGGCGGGCGCTGCAGAACAGGGCATCCTGCAGGGAGCGCTTGATGTAAACCGAAGCCCGGCCGATGTCGCCGGCTTCATAAAGGATATACGAGAGTTCGCGCAGCGAGACGTATTCTTTCGTGTCGGACCGCAGGTCGTAAATGGAGGAGATGATCAGCCATTTTTCTTCTTCTTTCAGTTCTTTTTTCCCTTTGTAAGCCATGGCAATGCTGTAAGCGATGATGGCCCGGTCGTGACTTTCCTTTGAGATCCTGGGATAATAATCCTTCAGCAGTTTCAGTGCTTCGTCATACTGGTGATTGACGATCAGCTGGTCTGATTTCACCATGATGTAGGCGCTGGAATTCGGCGCGTTGACCATCAGCAGCGAGTCGCGGTACATGGACGTCAGCTGCGCATAACGGGCTTTTTCTTTCGCCGCAAAAGCATAATCCGCCAGGTAGCCGTACAGGGTGCGGTACACATAAAATGAATAGGCCTTCAGTCCCGGAGAATACTTCATGTTGATGGTCTTGAGCGTGTCCATGGCTTCCTTGTACATCCCCACCGTCACCAGTACGGAAGCGATGTTCAGGCGGGCGTCGTTCAGCTTCTCCCGGTCGTGGAGGGTCATGGCGATCTGCAGCTTTTTTTCGGCATAATACAACGCCGTGTCGGAACGATAGGCACGGTATTCGTCGAAAAGCTGTCCGTAGATGGGATATTTCAGGGCCAGGGTGGGGGCCACGCTGAGCAGTTCGTGCAGATGGCTCAGCTTTTGTTCTTTGATGCGGTCGTATTTGGCCTGATCGGCCACGGTACGGTCGAGCACATGCAACAGGGAGTCGATCTGGTTCCCTCCCAGAACAAGCGATGAGGAAAAAAGTAAAACCAGCAAAAAGAAACCTGTTGTAAGCTTTTTATTCATTCCCCCTGAAAATTATGATGCTTCGTGCGTTGTGTCTGTGATTTAAGGCGATCCGGGCTTTTTTCGTTAAAGCCACTGATTTGCAGTGGTCAAATTTAGAAAAGTTTTTCAATTCCACTGAAATTGCAACATTTTTTCACCGTGTCCGGGATCGGTATTTTATCTGGACCGCTTCGGCTCCACGGAGTGGAGGGTTTCGGACCGCCAGAACCTCCCGTAACAAAATTTAACACTGCAGTGCCCGGCCGTTGCCGTTTTCAATTAAAAAAACCATTAAATTTGCCCCCGAATTTAATAATTGATTCTTCGGGGCAGGGTGACCCTGGGCCTATGGCACAGAGGAATTCCCGACCGGCGGTGACAGTCCGCGACTCCCGGTAAACCGGGACTGAGATGGTGAAATTCCATTGCCGACAGTAAAGTCTGGATGATAGAAGAATTGAGGAACGACCGGGCGTTGTAGTGATGCCGGGTGGTTTTGGTTGCGTTGCCCCGGATGATCATTTGGGGTTTTTTATGCAGGATATCTGGGATAAGGTTGGTGAAGCGCGCGATGCATTTTACATGCAGCAAGCCCTCGAACTATCGAAAAAGGGGATGGGTTTTGTGAACCCCAATCCGCTGGTGGGTGCTGTTGTCGTAAAGGAAAACCGTGTGATCGGGAAAGGCTGGCATGAATTCTTTGGCGGTCCCCATGCGGAAGTCAATGCCATCAGCAACGCCGGGGTAAACACCGAAGGCGCCACCCTTTATGTTACCCTGGAACCCTGTTCCCATTACGGCAAAACCCCGCCCTGTTCCCTGGCCATCATTCAGAATAAGTTTGCACGTGTGGTTGTGGGCAGTGGCGACCCCAATCCCCTCGTCGCCGGCCAGGGCATCGACATGATCCGCAATGCCGGGATCGAAGTACGGCAGGGCATCCTGGAAAAGGAAGTCCGGGTGCTGAACGAAGTATTCTTCAAATTCATCCGTAAGAAATTACCCTTTGTGGTTCTGAAAACCGCCATGAGCCTCGACGGCAAGATCGCCACTTCCACCGGTGATTCAAAATGGATTTCCGGCGCCAATTCCCGGAAACGGGTCCATCAATTAAGAAATCAATATGCCGCGATCATGGTGGGCATCAACACGGTGCTCCAGGATGATCCGTTGCTGAACGTGCGCGAGCTGGAAGACAAGATCAAAAACCCCATCCGCATCGTGGTGGATTCCAACGCCCGGATTCCCCTGGGATCTCGGTTGCTTAATACGCCTGAAGTAGCAGAAACCATCATCGCAGTTACTACGCAGGCTTCCCAATCCAACATAAAGGCCCTGGAGGAGAAAGCACCGACGGTTATGGTTTGCCCCGAAAAGGAAGGCCGCGTCGATCTGAAGTTCCTGATGAACCAACTGGCGGCCCGGGATATCGACAGTATTTTGCTGGAAGGCGGTGGCACACTGAACTTCGAGGCGCTGCAACAGGGGATTGTAGATAAGTTCATGGCCTTTGTGGCCCCGAAGATACTGGGCGGAAAGGAAGCGCTTACTTCCGTGGAAGGGGTTGGCTTTGCAACGTTACCCGGGTCGGTAAGGATAGAAAATTTAAAAGCAGAACCCTCCGGTGAGGACGTTCTGCTGACAGGATATGTTGTAAATGATGAATGAAGAGTGAAGAGTGAGATGGCTTTCCCGATAGATCGGGACAGGCTGTCGGTCACCTCCTCCCAATGACGACTTTTCATAAAAGTGGGGGATTCCCCCTTTTGGGGGCAGGGGCTCGCGGGGATAGAGAAGACTAAAGTTCATAGAGTGACTAAAGTTGAGCGTGAAGAATGAAAAATGCGTTGTAGGTTATAGGTTGTAAGTTTTGCTCTCAGCTGTTCAAACTTGTTCAAGATGGTTCAGGGTGGTTCAACGATTGAACTTTCGACTTTTGAGCCTCTGAGCTTTTGAGCATCTGAACCTTTAACCTTGCGAATGATGAACGATGAAAGAAGAATGATATAAGAAATTAATTGACTACCAATGTTTACAGGAATAATAGAAGAAACGGGACGCATCCGGCAGGTAAGCCGGGGAAGCCAGTCGGTGAAGCTGACCATTGAAGCTTCTTTGGTCCTGGAAGATACCAAAGTGGGCGACAGCATCAGCACCAACGGCATCTGCCTGACGGTGGTGGAAAAGGACAACCGGTCGTTTACCGTGGATGTAATGGCCGAGACGCTGCGAAGGACCAGCCTGAACAACCTGGCGGCCGGCAGCCGGGTGAACCTGGAACGGGCCCTGCGCCTCAGCGACCGCCTGGGTGGACACCTGCTCAGCGGCCATGTGGACGGGCTGGGGGTCATCCGCAGCATCACCACCGAAGACATCGCCCGTGTGATCCGTATTGAGGCGGCACCGGAGCAGCTTCGTTATATCGTCGCCAAAGGTTCCATCGCCATCGATGGGATCAGCCTGACGGTGGTGGATGTGGATGAACACGCTTTCAGCGTCTCCATCATCCCGCATACTGCCACCGTGACCACACTGCTGGATAAACAACCCGGCGACACGGTGAACCTCGAAACGGACATGATCGTCAAATATGTGGAGAAACTGTTAAAGAAAGGTTCTCATCCTGAAAAAGAAGCCAGGCAGGGTGTTGATATGAATTTTCTTGGTGAGAATGGGTTTGTATAATAAAACAGAAAAATCAAAATCAAATGAAAGATTTCAATACGATCGAAGAAGCGATCGAAGACATAAAACAGGGCAAGATGGTCATCGTGGTGGATGACGAACGACGCGAGAACGAAGGGGATCTGGTGATGGCAGCGGAAAAGGTAACTGCGGAAGCCATCAACTTTATGGCCAAACACGGCGGCGGACTCATCTGCATGCCGGTGACCGGCAAGCGGCTCAAACAGCTGGAGATCGGGATGATGGTGGAGAAAAACACCGATATTCACAAAACCGCTTTCACCGTTTCCATTGATGCTGCTACCAGCAGTACCGGCATCTCCGCGCAGGAAAGGGCGCTGACCATCCAAAAAGTGATCGATCCGGAGTCCAAACCTTCGGATTTCAACCGGCCCGGTCATGTGTTCCCGCTGGAATACCGCAAGGGGGGTGTGCTTATCCGAGCCGGGCATACCGAAGCGGCGGTGGACTTCGCCAAGCTGGCAGGGCTTTTCCCGGCAGGCGTCATCTGTGAGATCATGAACGAAGACGGTTCCATGGCGCGGGTTCCGGATCTGATCGAATACAAAAAACAATTCGGCCTGAAGCTCGTCACCATTGCGGACCTGATCGAATACCGGCGCCGGACAGAGATCCTGGTGGAGAAAGTCTCCGAAGCCCGGCTGCCCACGAAATACGGTGAATTTGAAGCCCACGGCTATCAGAACAAGGTCACCGGCGAACATCACGTGGCCCTGACCATGGGCGATGTCAGGGACGGCAATCCGGTGCTGGCCCGGGTCCATTCGGAATGCCTTACCGGCGATGTGTTCGGCTCCAAGCGCTGCGACTGCGGCGAGCAGCTCGACGAGGCCATGAAGAAGATCGCTGACGAAGGCCGTGGCATCCTGTTGTACATGCGGCAGGAGGGTCGTGGCATCGGCCTGCTGAACAAGCTGAAAGCCTACCATTTGCAGGACGAAGGCATGGATACCGTCGAAGCCAACCATGCCCTGGGATTCCCCGCCGACATGCGCGACTACGGCATCGGCGCCGAGATCCTGGCGGATCTGGGGGCCAAAAAGCTGCGCCTGATGACCAACAATCCGAAGAAGATCTCAGGCATTGCCGGCTTTGGTCTCGAAGTGGTGGAACGCATCCCGTTGATGATCAACCATAACGAGGTGAACCAGTTTTACCTGGAAACCAAGGTGAAGAAAATGGGACACATGCTCACCAATTTAAAATAGAAGGAGTCGGAAGTCGGAAGTCAGGAGTCAGAAGCCGGAAGTCAGAAGTCGGAAGTCGGAAGTCAGAAATCGGAAGACTGAATTGGCTATTTTCCACCGGAGGAGGCAGGTTGGCCCGGGCATCAGCAGGGGGAGGGATTTAAAATGAATGTTTAAAGGAATAATATTACATCAAAAATTAAATAAATACCAATGAAAACAATTCAGGGAAATTTTAATGCGGAAAAACTAAGATTCGGGATTATCGTAGGGCGATTCAACGAATTCATCGGAAGTAAATTGCTGTCAGGCGCCGTGGATGCGCTGATGCGTCACGGGGCCAAAGAAGAGCAGATCGAAACCGTTTGGGTTCCGGGAGCCTTTGAGATCCCCCTGTTGGCCAAACGCATGGCCCAAAGCGGGCAGTACGATGCTGTGATCTGCCTGGGTGCTGTCATCCGTGGCAATACTTCCCATTACGACCTGGTGACTGCCGAGGTGGCCAATGGCATCGCATCGGTGTCGCTGGATACCCTGTTGCCGTTGAGTTTCGGAATACTCACCACCGACAACATCGAGCAGTCCATCGAACGTGCCGGTACCAAATCGGGCAACAAAGGCTTCGACGCCGCCATGACGGCCATTGAAATGGCCAACCTGGTGAAGGAATTTTAAGTTCATTTCGCGACCCGGGTCCTTTCTTCCTGGGCGAGGAATACTTACGGCTTTTTTTGACCGTGTGTGTACGGGATGGAAATTAAAAAAGTACTTCCTTTGTCCGGTGCCGACTGCAATTTGATCTTGCCCCCCAGGGCTTTCACATAGGCTTTTACAATAGACAGGCCGATGCCGGAACCCTCATAATGCCGGGTGATACCCAGGTCGCCCTGGACAAATCGTTCAAAAACCGCCTGTTGTTTGGCTCGAGGAATGCCTTTGCCCGTATCGCTGACAAAGAGGAAAAGTTTTCCGTTTTGCACATGATTGCCGATCTCGACCTTTCCTTTTTCGGTGAACTTGATCGCATTTTTGATCAGGTTGATAAAAATGCTGTCCAGTTTTTGGCTATCCATGGAAATAAAGGCGGCTTCGCCTTTGATCTGTTCCTTTATGGTGAGGGTCAGCCCTTTCGCTTCGGCCTGTGGTTTGAAGAAATCGCGATAAAACTGCATGAGTTCCGAAAGGTCAAAGTCATTCTGATTCAGTACAATATCTCCGATCTCAATTTTTGAGATCTCGATGATGTCGTTGATGGTATCCAGCAGCCGCTGACCGCTTTTATTGATCACGTTCACAAATTCCGACCTTTCTTCCGAGGTGAGGTCCGGTTCCTGCAGGAGATCCATAAAGCCCAGGATCCCGTTCATCGGGGTCCGGATCTCGTGGGAAACATTCAGCAGGAACGCCGACTTTAAGAGGTCGTTTTTCTCGGCTTTTTCTTTGGCCCGGATGAGGTCTCTCTCAAATTTTTTGCGCTGGGTTATGTCGATCACGATTGCAAAAAGGATCATTTGGTCTTCAAAATTCATTTTCTGAAGATGAACCTCTACCGGATAAGTCGAGCCGTTTTTCCGTTGGTGCCGTGTTTCGAAGATCACATTTTCTTTTTCATTCCTCAATAAGGGTTGGACCAAATCCAGGAACTGCCCTCGGCTCATGCTGGGTTTGATGTCAACGGGCGTCATGTGGAGGAGTTCTGCTTCCGAATAACCCAGATTTTTTTGGGCCGCCCGGTTGGTCTGGATAAATTGCAGTGACCTGGCATCAAATAAGTAGATCTCATTGAGGGAAGCTTCGAAAATATGACTCAGCCTCTTGATGGCACGATCCGATTCACGGCGTTTTGAAATATCCCGGCAGCTTCCGTAGATCCTGCCGTCTGGCAGCAGGACCGTGCTTAGCTCCACAGGAAAATAGCTTCCGTCTTTTTTTCGGAGCTCGATTTCCGTAAACAAAGTCCCGGTTTTCAATACACGCTGAAATCGTTGTTTTGCCTTAACAACGTTTTTTTCTCCCACCAGATCTTGAATGTTCAACGAAAGGAATTCCTCTTTGGAATACCCTGTGATCCTGCAAGAGGTAGGATTGACATAGGTGTAATTCCCCCTTTGGTCGGAAATGAAAATGGCGTCGGACGAATGTTCGGAAATACGATCAAACTCTTCGTGGGTCTGGGCCAGTTCTTTTTCAATCCGTTTTCGGTCGGTAATATCCTGGATGATGGCGTGATGGTATGTCTTTCCTTTCAGATGGATGCTGCTGACATAGATTTCCACGTCCCGGATTATGCCATTCCTGGAAAGGTGTCTTGACTCAAAATGGGATTTTTGTTTGGAGGTTACCTCCTTGAGTCTTGCTTTTAACAGCACGGGATTCATGTGCAGCTGAAACAGGCACATTTTCTTTAATTCGTCGCGCGACCAACCATAGAAATCTGCAGCGGCCTGATTGACATCGACAATTTCCCCGGTTTCGGAATCAACCAGCATCTTGGCCGCCGAATGCTCCTCGAAGATCTTCCGGAACTTTTCCTCGGATTCAGACAATCTGATCTGCGTTTCCATCCTTTGGGTGACGTCATTATAAATGGCGACGATTTCCCCTGTTTTCAGCTTGTAAATAATATTTTCACGCCAGCCTTTCCGATATTCATCCTGATAATAGACTTCTTCTTTTTGTAAGGTTTTTCCTGTTTCCCAGACCTTCCGGAAGCTCTCCAGAAAGCCCAGCTTTTCTGCAGACGGAAATACTTCCCGGACACTCTTTCCGGCGATATCTTTGGCTTTTATCTGCTCGATTTCTTC
>JBJKPL010000103.1:0-5141 GCA_046706345.1 Candidatus Sulfidibacterium sp. | reverse complement strand
CCTGATCCCCAGGACCCACACCGAGGGCTTCCAGGCCCAGATGCAAAGCGGAAGTGCCTGAGTTTACCGCACGGGCAAAGGGTGCTTTCACGTATTCCGAAAACTGCTTCTCCAGGGCCATCGTTTTCGACGCCGTGGTCAGCCAGCCGCTGTCGAGCACTTCTTTGAGATATTTCATCTCATTTCCCGCCATAGGGACTCGTGCAAAAGGGATCTGCCTCTTTTTTTTCACGCAACAAAAATGGTTTTGATGGTTTGGAACAATATTTTCATATCCCCCATAAACGACCGGTTATTGACATATTCGACGTTCAGCGCCAGTTTCCTGGGAAGGATCTTTTCGCGGTAGGCCCTTTCGGGATCTTCATATTTTCTGAGTTGTTCTTCTTCGTCATGAAATTCCAGCGAAGCGTAATCTGTGATGCCCGGTCGCACTGTATGGACCACCTTCCACTTTTCAGGATAGATCAAAGTCCATTCCCTGACTTCAGGCCGTGGGCCCACGAGCGACATATCCCCGAGAAGCACATTCCATAACTGGGGCAGCTCATCCAGCTTGGACCGCCGCAACACCTTACCCAACGCGGTGATCCTGGAATGATCCCCTGCATCAAATTGTTTTGCATGAAGTCCTGCCGCCTGTTTCATGGTCCGGAATTTAAAAAGCCGGAAATACCTGCCTCCCTGGCCTACCCGTTCCTGCACAAAAACGGGAGACCCGCCGTCAACGGCCGCGATCAGGATCAGGATGATCAGAAACACCGGCAAAAGCAGACAAAAACCCAACAAAGAAAAAACGATATCAAAAGTTCTTTTTATCATGCTTTCAACTATCACACTTCAATCGTAGCTCTTTTCCGAAAACATCCGGCCCTCATCACCCAATCACCTCAAAACCCGCCGGTCCGGTTTTTTAAATCCCAAAAATGATCGGTGCCCTGACTTTTGGGTATTGAATGATTGGAATTTGGAATTTATTTGAGGTTTGTAATTCGAAGTTTGTAATTTCTCATGACCTCACACTGAAGAATCATCTCTTTGCCTTTCAAAAAGCTATTGATCTCCTCCGGGGTTCAGCATCAGCTTCACCACTTCGATGGCCACGCCGATGAATCCGCCCACCAGCAGAAATCCCAATACGATCAGGGTGGTTTTGGGCGCACTTTTCCGCAAGGGGACTTTGGCTGGCTCGATCACCGTGAACACCGGGGTCCGGTCCTGCACCTGGATCCTGGCCTTTTCCTGCATCTGGGCCAGGGAAGAATAGACCCCGGCATAAAGATCGTTTTCCTTTTGAAGGCGTTCTCTTTCCAACCGCGTGGTTTCGAGGATGACATTGGCATGACTGTCGGTAAAGTCCGCCAGCCGCTTTTGGGCCGCATAATAATTCTGGCGGGCACGGTCGAGCTGTTGCGAAATGAATTCCAAATCCTTCTTTGCTTTCCCGGTATTGTAGTTTATAACATACCGTTTCAGACAACTGACCACCGAATCCGCCAGCAAAGCCGATACCAGCGGGTCGTGGGCTTCCACCGCCACGGTCAGGATCTTACTGGTGCCGCTGGACATGAGTTTATCGTACGGCTTCCGGACATTCACCTCGATCAAGTCGCTCAAGGTCTTTAAGCCGTCGGATTGATCCTGGGTCAGGTGAAGCACCGAATCACTTCCGTTTTTCAAAACGGGCAAATGCCCCCCCTTTTTATCCGATGATTTGAAAATTCCTGTTACAAGTCCGATCAGCGAAGGTCTGGAATGCTCTTTCAAATAGGAAGAAACAGTAACCGGGTGGCTTGTTTTCGAATCGGTGATGGTCTGATGCATCACATCCAGCAGAAACGGGGTGCTGGCCACAATGTCGGGATACAGTTCCGGCGAAAGCACATCACTGCCGGAAGAACTGCCCAAATTCAGGCCCATCAGATCCCCCAGATTCATCCCCGAAAGGTTCCCCAGTTGCCCCAGCAATCCCGATGCCCCGCTTTTGGCGCTGGTTTCAGACAACAGGACCACTTTCGTAGTGTATTTTCTTGGCGTCAGCAGGACCAGGAGCAGGGCCAGGACGAATGCCGCCAACAACGCCCTGTAGATGGTCTTGCGTCCCTGCCGGATCCTTGTCAAAATTTCATTCAGATCCATGCTGTCTTTCCTTTCCGGGTTCGCTTTTTTGTTTTCATGAATTTCCATAAGGCTGCAAAATGATCCGGTTAGGGGTGAATGGTTTTAATGATGGTAATGATCACCAGGGCAAGCGACGCGAGTGCCGAGCTCAGGCCGATGGCTGTCGTGGCACCGAGATGGCCGCCGGCACGCGATTTCATCGGGACAATGATCTCAGCTCCGGGTCCGATGGGCGGATATCCCCGGAAGAACAGGAACTTCGATGTTTTTCGTACCGAGCCGTTGGCATACAACACATAGACATTTCGTCTCGAAGCATCCCGCGTGAATCCGCCGGCACTGGCGATATACTGTTGCAATGACATCCCCTGGACATAGGGGATCACATTGGGACGATAGACGGCTCCGCTCACGGTCACCGTTTGTGATCTTTTCAGGATCTGAATGGAATCGCCCGGCTGCAGGACCAGGTCCGAGGCCGAACCGGGATCTTTCAGGATCTTTTCCAGATCGAGGCCGATCACATTATACCGGTCATGGGATGCCAGGATCTTGTTCTTTTCCTGGTTGCTGCTGGCAACCACCGACTCCAGGGCCTTTTCATGCAACAACAGCGTTGTTTTCTTCCGCACCAGGCTGGCGCCGAGCAGATACGCCTGCGGCGTCAGATTCCCGGCTTGTTTGATAATGTCGGAAACCCTTTCATTCCGGTCGCGGATGGAATACTTGCCCGGAAAATTGATTTCTCCTTCGATCGACACCAACTGCTGCGGGGTGTAGGTAGGCGATTTTCTGACAAAGACCTGGTCAAACGGGCTCAGTTTAAAGTTCTTTACGGAATCCGGCAAGCGACCGTCCTTTTCAACAGAGAACTGAAAAGTCTGCGACAACAGATTGTTATTCTGCACGGCCGTGGTATCCTTCACCCTTCGGGCAATGTCAATCCGCGCCATGGAAGCCGATTCAAGGACACCCCCTGCCTGGATGATCAGATCCTGCAACCGGGTGTTATCCGTAAAGGGATATTTGCCGGGCCGGGCCACCTGGCCGTGGATCTCCACAAAGGATTTTTCGCGGATGTCAAAAACGGAAGGAATGTGTACCGAGTCATTTTTCTGCATGGCAAAAGAAAGATGCGACTGCATCAGCTTTTGCAGATCCACCGGAATGGCTTCACGGACCATGTCTTTTTTCAGACGGTAAACGGAGATCCGGTTCTCGTAAGCATCCTCCCGCAGGCCGTCAGCATTATGGATCAGCTGCTTCAGGGTGCTGCTGCTGTCGAGGGCAAACGCGCCGGGACGCAAAACGGCACCGGTGATCTGAACACGATTCTGATACCGGTTCAGGATGGAATCCACCTGCACCACGTCGCCGTTTTTCAGCTTCAGCGTATCCTCTTCATCGGAATTCACCACCAGGATCTTTTTTTCCTGCGGCGTTTTCCGGATGATCTTGATTCTTTGTGTATAGGCCTTACCCGTAAATCCGCCGGCGTAATAGATCAGGTCTTTCAGGGTTTCGCCCGGTTTCATGTCGAAGAACATATTCCGTTTTACCTGCCCTTTGATCTCCACGCGGTCCTGGTAAGGAGAAACAAAAATGATGTCCTGATCCTGGAGCCTCATATTTCCCGAAAGGATCCCCTTGGTCAGAAACTCGTAAAAGTCGAGCTTCGCCACGGTTTTGTTATTCCGGATGATCTTCACATCGCGCAGGGAGCCGTCTTCCGCGGGTCCGCCTGCGGCATACAACGCGTTAAAAACCGAAGCCAGCGACGAAAGATCATAGGTACCCGGAAGCGTCACTTCCCCCACAATAATCACGCGGATGCTCCGGTTGCCGCCCAAGCTCAGCTCCATGAACGTATTGCCGTTGTCGAGGCCAGCATAGATCTTGCTCAGGTATTTTTTGATCTTGGCAGTCGCCTGATCGATGGTCAGACCGCTGACGAAAATGGGTCCCACCTTGGAAATGATGATCTTCCCTCCGGGAGACACAATTTCCTGGTAACTCTGCTGCGAAGCCCCCCAGACATCAATATTGATAATGTCGCCAGGACCCAGCTGGTAATTCCTGGGGGTGGCGATGTTGACGCCGGGATCAAAGGTGAGTTCCTTGTTGGTGAACAAGGAATAGCCAAAGACCCGGTCCTTCCCTCTTTTGGGCAGCTGCGCCAGACGCTGGCTCAACGGCGCCGGGTAATTGACGTTCTGTGTCGGAATGATCCGCTGACTCGAGGTGTTGTCGCCCGGTTTCACGGCATTCAAAATCTCGGCACGGGTTTTCAGTTTGTCGATTTCTGCCTGCGACACGCCATGCGCCCGGGCCAGCGCTTCCAGTTGCGAGGGTGACATGCCGGAATTGATGGCTTTTTGCATCAGGAGACTCATCTGCTCGTTGGAAAGCTGTTCGGTGTTTAAATTGGCGGGGATCGAACTTGTATCAACCTGAGCCAATGCAGGGGTCACCGTCAGAAACATAAAGAACAGACCGGTTATCAGGATCTGAACAAAGATTTTATAATTGCGCATGGGGTAAAGTTAAATACCGTATTTATGAAAAGTAAAAATAATTAAATTATTGAAATGGCTCTACTGCTGGCAGGTTTAAACTTCATAACATCCTTATTACATCAACAGTTTCAGCATTTTTTCATATACCACATCCTTATCCATCACCTCGAAAGCTACAAATCGGGCATTTTTCCTCATCTCAGTCAGACGTTCCGGATCATTGAGCATTTCATTCAGGCACACAGACAATGAATCAGGATGAGGTTCAAAATTCCTTCCGATGTCATATTTCTCAATGATATCAGCCATTTCACCTTTGACGTTGTTGGCGACCGGAACTCCGGAAGCGACATAATCGTTGAACTTATAGGAATAGGCCACCCGGGTTCCTTCCCGAAAACTGTTAATAGCAACGTCGGCAAAGCTCAAATATTTTAAATAATCGCCATAAGACAAATAACCTGTGATTTCAATTTTCAAGTTGTGTTGCTTCTTATATCTTTC
>JBJKPL010000102.1:0-1572 GCA_046706345.1 Candidatus Sulfidibacterium sp. | reverse complement strand
TACACGTCAACACCCTGTTCCTGCATGATGCGGATCAGGTCCGCCAGCTCGCTCTGGTCGTGTTGTGCGGCAGGCAGAATGTAATAATTGGGGGCCTGTGTTTTTCCTTTGTTGACTTCCTTTACGCAGATGTCGTTGCGGAATTTCAGGATCTCGTCCTTGTGCAGGTACGCCGTCTTGATGATGGCCAGGGTGGAGCTGATCTCATATTGCACGATGTCGCTGAGTTTCCACCATCCGCCCGGCCACGGGTCGGGCATGTTGATGCTTTTCTTGTAATCGGAAAGCCCTTTCCCATCGGCTGTCAGCTCTGTGGGTTCGATGTAAACCGGGGTGGCGAATTTGGCGCTGGCACATTCCGTCAGCATGGCGATGACGTTTTTCCAGAGGCTGGTTTCCGTGGATCCCGGCCAGTAGTCGTCGAAGACATATTGCTGCACGACGCCTTTCAGGCTGTCGGCGGTCATCTCGGTGATCATGTTGGAGCCGAAGATCTTCATCCAGTTCCACAGGTTGGCGTCGATCACCTGGGCGATGGCATCCGTGGGCGGCGGCACGAAATAACGGACGTCGCTCATGCCCATCTGGTGTTTTTCGAACATCACCTGCGGATACCACATGGTGTCGGAAACGGCGGCAATGGCCTTGGTATCCGACTGCGAAAGCGTGATAAAGTCGCGGTTGTTGTCGTGGCCGATATATTTGTGCCATACGCCGGGCAGGGAAGCGCCCTCGTAAGGCGTGCCGCGGTATTTCAGGTAGTTGTTCACCACACCATGTCCATGCCGTCGGGGTTGTGGTTGGGAACGATCATGTACACCACGTTGTCCATCCAGCGCCGGATCTCCGGATCGTCGGAGGTGATCAGCCGGTAGGCGATCAGGGGCGAGGCCTGTGTGGGTCCCACTTCGCTGGAATGCATCGACAGGGTCGCATAAATGAAGACTTTCCCGTCCTTGATCATTTCCGCTTTTTGCCCTTCCGTCAGATGGGGATTCAGGGCCAGTTGTTTGTTGATTTCCTTCAACTTGCTTAACGCGGCAATGTTCTTCGCGCTGGAAACCATGGCCACATACATGGGTTTTCCCATGGGGGAGGTGCCGATGCGGAACATTTTGAGCCGGGGCGACTGCGAATCCAGGAGCTTAAAATAATCGATGAGCTTTTCGTAGGTGAAAAGCTGCCGGTCCGCACCCGGCTTAAAGCCGAAAAAATCGGCCGGCTTTTCAATCGTTCCCTGCGCCAACACCGGCAAGGAAAGGAACAAAAGAAATGCCATCCCTAAGGTTTTGTAAAAATGCTTCTTCATGAGCTTACTGTTTTGTTGGATAAGCTGTAAATATAAAAATGTTTTTTGAATCCGCAGTAGGCGTGGAAGTTGTGATTTTTACATTTGGGAAAAAATGTTGCCAAGGCCGATCTGTTGCGCTGTTTTTCCGGAAAAATCTGGCCCGCCAACAAAGGAAAGGATGTTGTATTTTTGTCCGAAAAAGAAATTACCATGATCAAAATAGAAAAGTTTGTCTTCAATCCTTTTCAACTCAATGCCTATGTGCTGTATGACGAAACCGG
>JBJKPL010000101.1:0-2501 GCA_046706345.1 Candidatus Sulfidibacterium sp. | reverse complement strand
CGCTGATCCAGTCTGCCAAAGACATTGCTTACATCATTGGATGGGACGACCGGAAAGAAAAAGAAAAGCTGCAAACCGAGCTGTTCGTGCAGCTTTCCGAAGAAGAGAAGATCCTGCTGGCCCTGCTGCATGAAGCGGGGACGCTGAGCATCGACAAGCTGGTCATCCAATCGGGGCTCAACCCCTCGAAAGTGGGGGCAGGACTGCTGAACCTCGAGTTCGGCGGTTTTATCCAAACGCTGCCCGGAAAGCAATACAAAGCCTTGTAAAGGATCCGTTTTTGTTTGTAATTTTGGTTCGATCAAAAAGATAATATTTCACGACCATGAATCAAGTCGTTATCCAAAAGCTGTCCGCCCAGGAGCTTGAAAAAAAAGGCGTTTTCACCTGGCCGATTTGGGAGAAAGAAGTTTCCCGGTTTCCCTGGACGTATTCCGAGACCGAAGAGTTTTATATTTTGGAAGGGGAAGTGGTGATCGAAACCGGAGAAGGCTCTGTGACCTTGAAAGCCGGGGACTTTGTGATGCTGAAAGAAGGGCTCGTCTGCACCTGGAATATCAAAGCGGCCATCCGGAAACATTATAATTTCCCATGAGCATGCGAAAAACGGGGAAAGTTTTCCGATCCACCGGCAGCTGGTACATCGTGCATACCGATGCAGGAACCAGGGTCCCTTGCAAACTGAAGGGCCGTTTCAAGATCGAAGGCATCCGTACCACCAATCCCATCGCCGTGGGCGATGTGGTGGATTTTGACCTGCTGCCCGATGGCGAAACGGGGCTCATCGCAGCCATTCATGAACGCGCGAATTACATCATCCGCCAGGCCACCAAGCTTTCCAAAGCCAGCCACATCATTGCTGCCAACATGGACCAGGCGGTGTTGATCGCCTCCATGGAAAGTCCGCGGACGTCCCCCGGTTTCATCGACCGCTTTCTGGTCACGGCCGAAGCGTACCACATTCCGGCGGTCATCGTGTTCAATAAATACGATCTGTATGACCCCGCCATAAAAGACAAGTTTGAATTTATTTGCCAAACCTACCGGGATTGCGGTTATCCCTGTTTTTATACTTCCGCGAAAGCGGGGATCCACATCGAAGCGTTCCGGACGTTGCTGCAGGGCAAAACCAGCCTGCTTTCCGGTCATTCGGGCGTGGGGAAGTCCGCGCTGATCAATTGTGTGGATCCCAGACTGGACCTGAAAGAAGGCGAGATCTCCAGCGTGCACTTAAAAGGAAAGCATACCACCACTTTTGCCGAACTGTTTCCGCTGGCCTTCGGCGGGTACATCATCGATACGCCGGGCATCAAGGAATTCGGACTGGTGGAATTCGAGAAAACAGAACTGGGACAACGGTTTCCGGAGATCCGGAGCCGCATGGACGAATGCCGGTTCAACAACTGCCTGCACGTCAACGAACCCGGCTGTGCCGTGCTGAAAGCCGTGGAAAATGGCGAAATTGCCGATTTCCGTTACAACAATTATCTCAACATGCTGTCGGGGATCGAATAGATCAGGATCACGTTCTACAGCTCTTTTGGCTTGATCAGAAATTCCAGATGATGATGGTTTGAGTCCGAGATTTCTTCCCAATGGTCGATTTTAAAGCGGAATGCTGCTACCGAAGCGGTGGGCAGATTGGAGATTTTATTTTCCGCTTCCGCGAAAGCGTTGAAGATATCCGTAAAGGTGGGGTTGTGGCCTATCAGCATCACCGAGTCAATTTCATCGGGCAGCTCGCCCACCATTTCCACAATTTCTTCCCGCTCCGCCCGGTAAAAAGCGGAGTTGATGTTGATCTGATCCTGCGGGTAGTGCAACTCCGAGGCGACGATCCTGGCCGTCTCCAGCGCCCGGGTGGCCGAACTGGTGATGATCAGCTCCGGATTCACAAATTTTATTCTGAGGTGTTTGGCTACCTTCCTGATATCTTCTTCCCCACCGGGAGTCAGCTTGCGAAAATGGTCGGGAATTTCCGGCCTGTCCCAGGCGGATTTGGCATGACGGACAATATAAACGGTCTTCATGGGACGCTGTTTTTCGGTCAAAATTAATAAAGTTCAGACCTGTTGCTTCCCGTTTAGGACTTTTTAATACTTCTGTGACTTGTGAGCCGTGATCCGTGCGATAATTCAACCCTGAGGATAGCCCGGGATGGATCTAAGACAAAAGACAAAAGGAAGAAAACAAAAGAGTTGGAAGACGGAAGAGTTCAAAGGCTCAGAAGTTCAAGGGTTCTTAGTTCTAAGTTCTGGATCGTCCCTGTGTCCCCATGTCCCTTCCATGAGGCCGAAAGCGAAGACAAAAGGAAAAAGACAAAAGAGTTGGAAGCCGGAAGACGGAAGGTTGAATCCCGTTCCTGAACAACGATTGAACAACCTTGAACCGCACAGGGCAAAGGGCGCAGAGCGCAGAGCCAAGGATAAAGTTCCAGGGGTTAAGTTTCAAGGCTAAAGGCTAAAATCCAAAGGCTAAAGGCAAAATGACCATGCCTGAAT
>JBJKPL010000100.1:0-12154 GCA_046706345.1 Candidatus Sulfidibacterium sp. | reverse complement strand
TTTTTCTGGGGCCGGATGACCGGCCCTCAAAAACCGGCGTTCAAATACCGGCACGCGCTGCAAGCGCGCGCCAGGCAGGATGAGTTCCCATTTCCACCAGGTGAAACGTTTATTTGCTCAGGTTTGAGCTTTATGAACTCAGGTGTATGCTTTATGATTTCAGGTGAAGGACTGTTTTGCACAGGTCAGGATCAAGTTTGCTCAGGTGAAACGCTTGCATGAACAGGTCAATTGGCTGCATGCTCAGGTCAGATGTTTGCATGAACAGGTTAGTCGTTGGTTTGTTCAGGTCAATAGCCTGTATGCTCAGGTGAGGCCCTTGAATGAACAGGTGAATGGTCTGAATGACCAGCTCAGGGAACGTTTTGACCAGTTGGGAAGTGGTTTTGCCCAGGTCTCTGAGTTCCGGCGGGCCGAAAGCGGGAAATTTGGTTTTTAAAACCGGAATTTGTATTTTTAAAGGACTAAAAGGAGAACCAAAAATTACTGCCTATGTTACGCTATAATTTCGAACGGGCCGTGAAAGCCCGGGGAATCGATCAGGTGTACCGTTACTTTTTAAACCGGGGCGTCGAAACCCACCTGGCCTCCAAAATCCGGCAAAACAAAGTCACACGCATGCATCCCGACAGTCTCGAAAAGGTGTGCCTCATCCTGCGCTGCACCCCCAACGACATCATGGAATGGGTTCCCGACAACAAACAGGCTGCCGACACGAATCAACCCCTGCAGGCCTTGCGCCGAAACGACAAACTCGTGGACCTCACCCGGTCGCTGAATGCCCTGCCCCTGGATAAAATTGAAGAAGTAGGCCGCTTTATCGATGAACAAATCAACGAGGATTCCGTCGACGGGACGACAATGTGAATTGGGGCCAAGAGACCAATCAAAAACTTAGGACTAAAAATTAAGAACTAAGCGCTTTTGAACCTTTGAACTTCTGAGCCTCTTATTCTTTCAGCTTCTTTGCTTTTTGGATCACGGTGTCGCGGAGTCCGGCTTTGTATTCGAGGATCTTTTCCCGGACCTCGGGCCGCGAAACGGACACGATCTGGGCGGCCAGGATGCCGGCATTTTTGGCGCCGTTCAGCGCCACGGTGGCCACCGGTACGCCGCCGGGCATTTGCAGGATCGACAGGACCGAATCCCAGCCGTCGATGGAATTGCTCGATTTGATGGGCACACCGATGACGGGCAGCGGCGAAATGGCCGCGATCATCCCCGGCAGGTGGGCTGCCCCGCCGGCGCCCGCAATCACGGCCTGAATGCCGCGCTTGTGCGCGTTGGAAGCAAAGTCAAATAATTTCTCCGGGGTCCGGTGGGCCGAAACAATATCGATCTCGTATCCCACGCCCAGCTGGTCCAGCATTTCTGCGGCCTGTTTCATGACGGGCAGGTCAGAATCCGAACCCATGACAATACTTACTTCTTTTTGTTCCACGATTTTACCTGTATTAGTTGTTGTACTTTTTCGGCATTTTCCAGGGCCGCTTCCAGCGTCTCGCCCAGCACGGTGACGTGTCCCATCTTGCGGAACGGCCGCGTGATCTTCTTCCCGTAAAGGTGGATCTTCACGCCTTCGATGGCCATGCACTGCGTCAGTCCTTCGTATTTCACCGGACCGTCGAAGCCTTCGCCGCCCAGGATGTTCACCATCACCGCCGGCAGCTTGAGTTTGGTACTGCCCAGCGGCAGGTTGAAGATGGCGCGCAGGTGCTGCTCGAACTGCGAGGTGATGATGCTCTCGATGGTATGATGTCCGCTGTTGTGCGTTCGCGGCGCCGCTTCATTGACGATCAGATTCCCGGCGGTGTCCACAAAGAACTCTACCGCCAGCAGCCCTTCCATGTTCAGCAGATCGATGAGCCTGCCGGCGATGAGGATGGCCTGCTCGGATTGCTCCTGTGTGATGGTGGATGGGCAGATCAGCTTGTCCACCAGATTGGCTTCGGGGTCGAAGACCATCTCCACCACAGGATAGCATTTGATTTCTCCGTTCTTATTGCGTGCGGCGATCACGGCGATCTCTTTGTCGATGTCGACTTTCTCCTCGATCACCGAGGCCCCGTCGAGTAATTTCTTCAGGTCTTTTTTGCCATTGATGACCGCCACCCCGCGACCGTCATAGCCGCCGGTCCGTAGTTTCTGAACAAAAGGAAAACGGATGGCGCCGGTATTCACGGCGTCTTTGATCTCCTGCAGGCTGCCGTAAAGGTGAAACGGCGCCGTGGGCAGCTGGTATTTCTGATAGAATTCCTTTTGTTTTCCCTTGTCCTGGATGAGCTCGAGGATGTCGGGGTCGGGCAGGATGTTGCGGCCTTCGGACTTGAGTTTCTTCAGCGCCTCGATGTTGATGTTCTCCATCTCGAAGGTCAGCAGGTCCACTTTCTTGCCGAATTCATACACCGCGTCGAAATCCAGGTTGCTGCCCTTGACAAAATGGGTGGCCAGGCTGTGCGCCGGACAGGTTTCGTCGTTGTCGAGCACATAGGTGATGATGTCCCACTTGCTGGCTTCCTGAATGAGCATTTTGGCCAGCTGACCGCCGGCGATGATCCCCAGTTTAAAATCTGATGTCACTAGTTTTTCCATATCCTCGGGTCCTTTTTCAATATTTTAAGGCTGGGCGGTTCCGCCCGTGAATATACAATTTTTGAGGCGTTACTGCAGGATATTCCGCTGCAAAAGAGGCTTCTTCCATTGAAAAAAAGAAAGATTTTCTCTTTCGCTGAACGCCTGCACGAAAATAGGAAATTCCCCCGTACACTTTTTGTTTTTATTGATCGGCGTCGTCAGGATGGCGGCAGGCACCATCAGCACGGGGATGGTACCTTATTTTACAACGGATTTTACTTTTCATTATCTTCATCGTATCAATTATAAAGCACAAAGGTTCGGATGTCGGAAGCGCTAAAAACAATCATTCAAAAAGCACAAAGAGGCGACAGCGCTTCTTTTGCCCTTCTGGTGGAAGCCTATCAGTCCTATGCGTTTCGTCTTGCTTTCAGGATTTTGTGTGATGAGGAGGAAGCCAAAGACATGGTACAGGAGAGTTTTATCAGGATCTGGAAGAAGCTGGGCACGTTCGAGACCTCCCGGAAATTCACCACCTGGATGTACAGCATCGTGACCCACTGTGCCATCGACAGGCTAAGAGTCCTAAAACGGAGCCGGGGACTCCAATTGGAAGCAGTGGCCCGGGAAATCGACGCGTTGGCCCGTGATTCGGTGAACAGGCAGATGGACAACCTGGAAATCGGGCAGATGATCCAATTTCTGGCGGAATCGCTGCCGGAAAAACAACGGCTGGTTTTTGTGCTCAGGGACCTGCAGGGTTTGGATTCCCGGGAGACCCAGGAGATCCTGAATGAAACCGAAGTGTTTGTAAAAAGCAATTTATACCTGGCCCGCAAGGCGATCAGGGAAAAACTGACGCAGCTCATGGCGTTTGAAAGGAGGTAATGATGGATTGCAGAGAAGTTCAAAAATGGATAGACGAAATGCCGGCAGACAAAAATTTTGAACCGAAGGAGGCGATTGTATCCCACCTCCGGAACTGCACGGCCTGTCAGAAATATTATGATGACCACAGGCGGATGATCCGGCTGGTCTCCAATCTCAGAAATCAACAGCCTGAATTGAAAAGTGCGGATACCCTCACGGCAGCCATTCTTTCATCGGTTGAAAAGGAACAAAAAGATAATGTAAGACGGGTTTTCCCGATGGTTTTCCTGATCCGGTTCCTGGCAGCCGCTACCGTTGTTTTGCTGGTTACGCTGGGCGTTGAGCAATACAGTGTCCTGCGGAAGGTGCAGCATCTCGAAGTGCAATTGGGGAAAGCCATGCCCGCACCCGCACCCCAGGTGAAACTCTACAGATCTTCCCTGGTCGACCTGGATGCCGTTTTATCCGGCGCGGATCAGGATCTGAGCCTGAAGAAGATGCTGTTGTTGCTGCAAATGAAGCGATTTGCAAATTCGGATTTTACTTACAGGGACCTCAACCGTACCATGAGCAGAGACAGCCTGGAACATTACCTGCACCTGCAACAGCAAAAACACAAAAAACAGAAACCATGAAAACAAAGTATTCAGTCGCTTTTCTACTGGTGGCTTTTGTGCTCACGATTACCTCCTGCCGGGAGATCACGGTAACAACGCAGATCAACCGCAACGGCTCCTTCACGCGCACGGTCACGGTGACCGGTGATTCTACCGAAATTTTAAATAAAAACCTTCCGTACCCCGTTGACGCAAGCTGGAAAACGGAAATAAAACGCGATACGGCGGATTCGAAATGGAAGATCACCTATACCAGGACTTTCCGCAACGATGCGCTCCTCAATGCAGAAATTCAGTCGGATACCGGCTGGATGAAGCAGCTGAAACGAAAGGTGCGCATTCATAAAAGATTTGCTTTTTTCTATTCCTACCTGACCTTTCAGGAAAAAATCGAAGCAGCGAATCCGTTTACAAAAATCCGCATTCAGGACAGCCTGACGCCCGGCGAGATGAAATGTCTCGAAAATGAAGGCCCGCCTGCCAATCCCGGTGACAGCACCAAAATGAAAGAGGTGGAAGAGAAAGCCCTGCTGTTGGTGGCCCGTTCCATGACGGAAGAAGT
Organism: Candidatus Sulfidibacterium sp.; assembly: GCA_046706345.1. Classification (GTDB taxonomy): domain Bacteria; phylum Bacteroidota; class Bacteroidia; order Bacteroidales; family F082; genus Sulfidibacterium. The sequence continues at coordinate 7,531 of JBJKPL010000100.1, read as the reverse complement.
GACGGAGATCCTGGAAAAAGGCATCCGTCAACTGCATGATCCTGAACTCCCGCCCCAAATTGCAAGAACCTACCAGGACAGTCTTTTTAATAAAATAAGCGGCAACTGGAATTTCAAGTCTTCCCGGGATTTTATCGTTGCGCTGGCAAACTGGAGCGGAAAGAAAAAGATCCTGGAAATTGAAAAAAATGCTCCCGACCTGTTCAACGCCTTTGATGCGAAACTTGCCTTTTTCAATCATGTAGTTACCATGCGGGATTATACGCAAACCGTGGAAATGCCCGGATTGATCACGGAAACCAATTCCCAGTCGCTTGTCGGTAACAAAGTAAAATGGAAGGTGGATCCCACATCGTATCTGCTGACCGATTATACCATGTATGCCGAGTCGAGGGTAGTGAATTACTGGATGTTTGTCCTAACCGGCGTGGTGGTGTTGAGTCTGATCATTTTGCTGGTGATCCGTGCCTACCGGTAATTTATCCCTGCCTATGACTCTATGAACTTTAGGCACTTTATGAACTCTTAAAAAAGTGACTTTGTGACGAGGTGACTGAAAACATCTAATCCTAAACAACCGTCTTGCGACTGCCTGACCATTGTTTGACTACCGTCTGACTATTGTACATTGATTTCCCGGTCACGGAAGCCCAGGAGGTACAAAATGGTATCCAGTCCGGTGGCCGAGATGGCATGTTGCGCCGAAGCTTTCACCTTGGGTTTGGCATGGAAGGCAATACCCAGGCCGGCTTTTTCGAGCATGGGCAGGTCGTTGGCGCCGTCACCCACGGCGATCACCTGTTCCAGGTGGATGTCTTCCTTAAAGGCCAGCAGTTCCAGCAGTTCGGCTTTGCGCTGGCCGTCGACGATCTCGTGAAGGTAGTTCCCGGTAAGTTTCCCGTTTTTGATCTCCAGCTCGTTGGCAAAGACATAATCGAAGCCGAGCTTGCTTTTCAGGTAATTTCCGAAATAGGTAAATCCGCCGGAAAGGATGGCTGTGCGGTAGCCGTATTGTTTCAGGGTCCCGAGCAGGCGTTCGGCGCCCTCGGTGATGGGCAGGTTTTCGGCAATGTCTTTCATCACCGACTCGTCGAGGCCTTTCAGCAGTGACACCCGTTTTTTGAAACTTTCCTTGAAGTCGATCTCACCGCGCATGGCGCTCTCGGTGTTCTTTTTCACCTCGTCGCCGACGCCTGCTTTTTGTGCCAGTTCGTCGATCACCGCGGTTTGGATGAGCGTGGAATCCATGTCAAAACACACCATCCTGCGGCTGCGGCGGTAGATGTTGTCTTCCTGAAAGGCAATGTCGATGCCCGTTTCGGAGGCGATATTCATGAAAGCCTGTTTCATGGCATTCAGATCCGAAGGGTTGCCGCGGACGGAAAATTCCACCACGGCATTGGTGACTTTGTTCTTTCCGTTCAGCGATTTCCGGCCCGAGAGCCTTGAAATGGTATCGATGTTCAGCGTCTGGCTGGCGATGACACTGGATACTTTCGACAGATGCAACGCCGTGAGCTTGTGGGCCAGCAGGGTGATGATGTAGCGCTCTTTCCCCTGCCCGGCCACCCATTTTTCATATTCATCGATGGGCACCGGCGTGAATTTGATGTGGCTCTTTAATTCGTAAGCCTTGAAAAGCAGGTCTTTCAGAACGCCAGTAGAACCCGATTTTTTGGGAACTTCAAACAGGATCCCCAGCCCCAGGTCTTTGTGAATGACCGACTGGCCGATGTCCAGGATATTGACGTCGTGATGCGAAAGAATTTCCGTCAGTGAGGCGGTCAAACCCGGTTTGTCTTCTCCCGAAATGTTCAGAAGAATGAGTTCTTTGTGTTCCAACATGATGAATTTTAATTAGATGCCAAAAGTATTAATCTTTCCCAAATTACCTTGCTTTTTCATGGCCTCCCACCGAAAAGCTTATATTTTTTTAACGCGAGACCGATTTTTTTTCCGGACCATTGCCTTGTTGCAGGAAAATCGTTTGCATAAATCATCTTTTCCCCGGGCATTGCTTCCGGTCTCTTTCGAAACACAGATTTATAAATAGAAACACAAAACAATTAAAATCAATCAATTAAAATAAAAATAGCGGTTCCCGGCGTCCTTTGCGGAATTGTTGCCTGGTCATGGATTCTTGACCAACCTATGTTGATTTATTTACTTTTGGAAGTGTGAAATCGTAACAATCTCAGGCTACCCAGGCAGAGATTCAGGAGGATGAGGAGGATGGAACAACCTAAACAGAAGGCGTACCATTTTTGAAGCAAAGATGGTTTTGAAGAGACGATCGGGCAAACCCGGGCGGATTTGTCCTTACCCCGAAAGACATTTCACCAGTAGGATTTTTATCAACGGTTAAACAAAGAAGGAAAATGGCGTTTAGATTTCCAGAACGAGACGGTATGTATAACCCCGCCAACGAGCATGACAGTTGCGGGATCGGTTTTGTGGCTCACATCAAAGGGCAGCCGTCGCACGACATCGTGGAGCGCGGACTTGAAGTATTGCGCAACCTGGATCACCGGGGAGCCAAAGGATCGGACAATGCCAGCGGCGACGGCGCCGGGGTGATGGTGCAGATCCCGCATGAATTCATCAAAGAGGTGCTTAAGGTGAAGGTCCCCGAAAGAGGAAGCTATGGAACCGGCTTGATCTTTTTACCGCAGATCGAAGCCGAAGCGCAGCAGTGTATCGACATCTTAACGGGTATCATCCACGACGAAGGGCTTGAGCTCATCGGCTTCCGCGAGGTGCCCACCGACAGCAACATCCCCGGCGAGATCGCCCGAACCACCGAACCCCGCATCCAGCAGGTCTTCATCAAAGGCGACCTGGAAGAAGAAGTCCTGGAGCAGAAACTGTATATCGTACGGAAGCTGGCCGAGAAAGCCGTGGAAGCTACCGACCTCTCGCAGAAAGAAGTGTATTATCATCCCAGCCTGTCGGCCAAGACGATGATCTACAAAGGCATGCTGACCCCGGATCAGCTGAAGGACTATTTTACCGACCTGCAGCATCCCAAATTCAAATCGGCGCTGATCCTGATCCACTCGCGTTTCAGCACCAATACCTTCCCCACCTGGGATCTGGCACAACCGTTCCGGCTGGTGGCGCACAACGGCGAGATCAACACCATCAAGGGCAACCGCTCCTGGACCCAGGCCCGCGAGGGGCTGTTGAAATCGGAAGTCTTCGGCGATGACCTGCCCAAGATCCTGCCGGTACTGGAAGAAGGCAAATCCGATTCGGCGTCGTTCGACAACGTGCTGGAATTCCTGCACCGTACGGGCCGTTCGCTGCATCACAGCCTGTGTATGATGATCCCCGAGTCGTTCAACGAAAAAAATCCCATCCCGGAAAGCCTGAAAGCTTTCTACGAATACCATTCCACGATCATGGAGCCCTGGGACGGCCCGGCATCCATGGTCTTTTCCGATGGCCGGTATATCGGCGGAACCCTCGACCGGAATGGTTTGAGACCGTCGCGTTACGTCATCACCAAAAACGATATGATCGTGATGGCCTCGGAAACCGGCGTGCAGGATTTTGGGCCGGAAGAGATCCTGGAAAAAGGACGCCTGCGTCCCGGAAAGATCCTGCTGGTTGACACCCGGCTGGGCATCATCATTCCCGACCAGGAAGTGAAAGACCAGCTCAGCCACCGCAATCCTTACGGGATGTGGCTCAAGGAAAACCGCCTGCTGATGGAAGACATCAAGGTGAAACAACGCGTACCTTCGGCCATGGAGGACTTTATTACCTATGCCAAGGTATTTTCCTATTCCAAAGAAGACATGGAATTTCTCATTCAATCCATGTCGAACAGCGGCACCGAACCGGTGAACTCCATGGGAAATGATACGCCTGCGGCCGTTTTTTCACGACAACCCCAGCGGCTGTTCAACTATTTTAAACAGACCTTTGCCCAGGTGACCAATCCCCCCATCGATCCCATCCGTGAAGGGTTGGTCATGTCGCTGACCAATTATATTGGCTCGCTGAATTCGAACATTCTCAAAGAAAGTCCCGATCACTGCAAGCTCATCAAGTTCCCGGATCCCATCGTGACAAACACCGACCTGGGAAAGATCAAGGACCTGAAGGATGAGATGTTCAGTCACGAGATCATCCCCATTGTTTTCCCTGTCAGGCAGGGGTTTGAGGGTTTTCAGAAGGCCTTCGGCGACATGCTGGAAAAAGCGGAACAAGCCGTGGACCAGCGCAAGAATTTTATCATCCTGTCTGACCGGGCCATCGACGCAGACCATGCGCCATTTCCTTCGCTGCTGGCCGTGTCGGCGGTACATCACCATCTGATCCAGAAAAAGAAAAGAATGCAGGTGGCCATTGTGGTGGAAACCGGCGAAGCCCGCGAGGTGAACCACTTTGCGTTGCTGCTGGGTTTTGGCGCCAGCGTCATCAATCCCTACCTGGCTTTTGCCGCCATCGACCACCTGGTGAAACAGGGCAAGTTGGAGATGGAATACAAAGAAGCACGGCAGCATTATATCAAATCCGTGAACAAGGGCTTGATGAAGATCTTCTCCAAGATGGGGATCTCCACGCTGAGAAGTTATCACGGAGCCCAGATTTTCGGGGCTCTGGGACTGAGCCGGGAGCTGGTGGACAACTATTTCAAAGGCACCTCGTCGCCCATCAGCGGCATCGGCCTGGAAGAGATTTACCAGGAATACAGCGGCTTTCATCAGGAAGCATTCCGTGAAGAAGCCACGAAAGAACAATTCCGCTTCGAGACGACCGGTTTTTATGCCTGGCGCAAGAACGGCGAGGACCATGCCTGGAATCCCGATTCCATCGGACTGTTGCAGTGGGCTACCCGCACCAACAGCTACGAAAAATACAAGGAATACAGCCGGGCGGTGAATGAATACAACCGGAAGCCGTCGTTTATTCGCGGTTGTTTCCGTGTGAAACGGAATCCCATTTCCATCGAAGAGGTGGAGCCGGTGGAAGAGATCATGAAACGCTTTGTCACGGGTGCCATGTCCTATGGCTCCATCAGCAAGGAGGCGCATGAATCGCTGGCGGTGGCCATGAACAGCATCGGCGGCCGCAGCAACACCGGCGAAGGTGGTGAAGACCACAACCGTTTTGACACCATCAAGCAAAGCGCCATCAAACAGATCGCTTCGGGACGTTTTGGCGTGACGAACAACTATTTGACGCATGCCCGTGAGATCCAGATCAAGATCGCCCAGGGCGCAAAACCCGGAGAAGGCGGTCAGTTGCCGGGCTATAAAGTGAACGAGGTGATTGCCAAACTGCGGAACTCCACCCCTGGCATTACGCTGATCTCGCCGCCACCGCACCACGATATTTATTCCATCGAGGATCTGGCGGAGCTGATCTACGATCTGAAAGCCACCAATCCGAAAGCCCGGATCTCGGTGAAACTGGTTTCCGAAGATGGCGTCGGAACCGTTGCTGCCGGGGTGGCCAAAGCCTTTGCCGACCTGATCATCATCTCGGGTGGTGAAGGCGGCACGGGTGCCAGTCCCATCAGTTCCATCAAGCATGCCGGGTTGCCGGTGGAGATCGGCATCGCGGAAGCACAACAGACGCTGGTGAAAAACAACCTCCGTGGGCGCGTAAAAATTCAGGTGGACGGACAGCTCAAAAACGGGTATGATATTGTCACCATGGCCTGTCTGGGAGCCGAAGAGTTCGGATTTGCCACCTCTGCGCTCGTCACCCTGGGCTGCGTGATGATGCGTAAATGCCACCTGAACACCTGTCCTACCGGCATCGCCACACAGGATGCCAGCTTGCGGCAACGCTTTGCCGGAGACCCGGAACTGGTGATCAATTTCTTCCGCTTCCTGGCAGGAGAAGTCCGCGAGCTGCTGGCGGAAATGGGCTTCACCAAATTCGATGACATCATCGGCCGCGTGGACCTGCTGGAAGAAAACAAGGACCTCTTCGGATGGAAAATGAAAAACCTTGATTTTTCCGATATTCTGCACCGTCCGGCGGAAGCCGATCAATACGACATCCGTTATACGCCGGGATATCCTACGCTGGAGCTGAAGGACCATCTGGATCATCAGCTGATCGAGGAATCGGCGAAAGCCATCAAAGGCAAGGAAAAAGTCTGGCTGCATCACACCATCGCCAATACAGACCGCGCCACCGGCGCGATGTTGTCGGGGGTGATCTCACAGAAATACGGTGAGGCTGGTTTGCCGGAAGATACCATCCACGCCACTTTTTCTGGCGCTGCCGGACAGAGCTTTGGCGCTTTCCTGGTGAAAGGCGTTACCTTCCGCCTGGAAGGCGATTCCAACGATTACATCGGAAAAGGCCTGTCGGGCGGAAAGATCATCGTGGTGCCACCCAAGGGCTCGACTTTCGTGCCGCAGGACAACATCATCATCGGGAACTCCACCTTTTACGGTGCCACCGGCGGTGAAGCATACATCCACGGCGTGGCCGGAGAGCGCTTTGCCGTGAGAAATTCCGGTATGGAAGCCGTGGTGGAAGGCGCCGGCGACCATTGCTGCGAATACATGACCGGCGGACGGATCGTGGTGTTGGGCAAGACGGGAAGGAACTTCGCCGCCGGCATGAGTGGCGGCATCGCCTATGTGCTGGATGAAGACGGCGATTTCGATTTCTATTGCAACAAGGGTCTGGTGGAACTGCTGGAAGTGGAAAACAAGAAGGATATTAAGGAACTGCAGGGACTCATCAGCAAGCATTTGTTGTATACCGGAAGTGCGCAGGCTGCAAAGATCCTGACGCAATGGGATGAATACCTGCCCAAATTTGTGAAGGTGATCCCGTTTGAATACCGGAAAGTGTTGCGTGAACGCGAGCTGATCGAACTGTAGCAAAAACTGAAACTCACCGAAGATGCACCGGTGATTCAGGAGTAATAACACATTGATTTTAAAACATGAAAAAGATATAACATGGGCGACCCGAGAGGATTTATGACGGTTCCGAGAAAAGAGGCTTCCTATCGCCCGCGGAACGAACGGATTTATGATTTTGGCGAAGTAGAGCAGACGCTGAACGAAGAAGACCGCAGGCTGCAGACTTCGCGATGTATGGATTGCGGTGTGCCTTTCTGCCACTGGGGCTGCCCCGTGGGCAGCAAGATCCCGGAGTGGCAGGATGCTAACTACCGCGGTAACAAGGAACTGGCATACGAGATCCTGCATTCCACCAACAGTTTTCCCGAAATCACCGGGCGCATCTGCCCGGCCCCCTGCGAGAAATCGTGTGTGTTGTCGATCAACGAAGAGCCGGTAACCATCCGTGAAAACGAAGCGGCTACCGTGGAAAATGCCTTCACCCAGGGATGGATCAAGGCCAATCCGCCGGCCGTCAGATCGGGGAAGAAGGTGGCGGTGATCGGTTCGGGTCCCGCCGGACTTTCGGCTGCCGACCTGTTGAACCATCACGGACACGAAGTTACCGTATTCGAAAAAAATGATGCCATCGGCGGCTTGTTGCGTTATGGAATTCCGGATTTCAAACTCAATAAAACCGTCATCGACCG
>JBJKPL010000099.1:0-6005 GCA_046706345.1 Candidatus Sulfidibacterium sp. | reverse complement strand
CCATGACCGTATCCGACACAGGGATCGGCATCCCGAAAGAGCAGCAGGAAATGATCTTCGAGGCTTTTAACCAGGCCGACGGTACAACCAGCCGGAAATACGGCGGTACGGGTCTGGGCCTGAGCATTTCCAAGAGCTTCTCGTATCTGCTGGGCGGCGCCATCCAGCTGAAAAGCGAAGTGAACAAGGGGTCTTCCTTCACGTTATTTCTTCCCCTGGCCTACAAGGAACCCGAGTTGACAGAGGAAAAGGAAGAAAAGGAAGAGCAGGAAGAAAAACCCGGCGAATTGCCACCGGTGATCCCGGAGAAAAAAGCCCCTGCTGCCGAAGCCAAGAAACCGGCACTGCCACCGAAACCACGCGATGACCGCGAAAATCTCTCAGAGAAAGACAAGATCATCCTGATCGTTGAGGACGACCCGAGTTTTGCCGGCGTATTACTCAACCTGGCCCACGAGCATGGATTCAAGGGCCTTATCGCCCCCGACGGGGAAACGGGCCTGTATTTCGCCGATTACTACAAACCCGATGCCATCATCCTGGATATGGGCCTGCCGAAAATGGATGGCAAGGAAGTCATCGACCAGCTGAAAGACAACCTGAAGACCCGGTCTATCCCGGTGCATGTGATCTCGGCCCGGAGCTTCGATATGGACCTGATGCGCAAGGGCGCCATCGGATACCTCATCAAACCCGTCACAAAAGAACAACTGGATGATGCCTTCACCAAGATCCAGACCGCGGTATCCAAGCCGTTGAAGAAACTGCTGATCGTGGAAGATGAGAAGATCACCCGCAAGAGCCTGGAGAAATTGCTGGAAAATAATTCCCTGGAGATCACTTCGGTGGAATCCGGCGAGGAAGCCCTGGAACATCTTTCGCGTGAAGATTACGATTGTATGATCCTCGATCTGGGTCTGAAGGGGATGAGCGGTTTCGAAGTTCTGAAGAAAATGCAGAAAGATTCTCCCATGCAGGTGCCTGTGGTGATCTACACCAGCCACGAACTCACCGAAGAGGAAGACAGCAACCTGAAGAAATATGCCAAGAGCATCGTCCTGAAAGGCGCCCATTCTATCGAACGCCTGCTGGATGAAACCACGTTGTTCCTGCATCAGGTGGATACCGACTTCAACGACGAAAAGAAAAAAATGCTCCAGAAAGTCCATGGCAGCGGCAACATCCTGAAAGGGAAGACCATTTTGATCGTGGATGACGACATGCGCAATGTCTTTGCCTTGTCGAGTTTGCTGGAGAGCTATGAAATGAAGGTCATTGTAGGCAAAAACGGCAAGGTAGGGATTGAGAAACTCCATGCCAACGAGCAGATCGATCTGGTGCTGATGGACATTATGATGCCTGAGATGGACGGTTATGAAGCCATGCGGCTGATCCGCAAGGAAAAGAAATACGAGAAGCTTCCCATCATCGCGCTGACGGCGAAAGCGTTGAAAGACGACCGTGAGAAGTGCCTCGAAGCCGGAGCCAACGAGTATTTATCGAAACCCGTTGAAAAGGACAAGCTGATCTCACTACTCAGGGTATGGCTTTATAAATAGATATGACGGGAACGAAAACGCACAGCCTCGATCCTGAAGGGATCTCTTCTGAAAATGTGGAACTGGAGTTGCTCTTACAGGCGATCTATCTGAAATACGGTTACGATTTCAGGGAATACAGCCGGGCTCATATCAAACGAAGGGTCCTGCATTACATCGCCAACCGAGGACTTTTGAATATTTCGAACCTGCAGCATCATTTGCTGACGGAGAAAAAAGTTTTCGATGAGCTGTTGCAGGAGCTTTCCATCAATGTGACCGAAATGTTCCGGGGTCCCGGATTCTACAAGGCCATCCGCGAAAAAGTGGCCGGATTGCTGAAGACCTATCCCTATCTGAAGATCTGGCATGCGGGATGTTCCACGGGCGAAGAAGTGTATTCCATGGCCATCTTGCTGAAAGAAGAAGGGTTGTATGACCGGACGCGCATTTATGCCACCGACTTTAACCCACGGGTAGTGAAAAGTGCCAAAGAGGCTACTTTTCCGCTCAAATACATCAAGGAATACACGTCAAATTATCAGAAGTCGGGAGGTCGGGAATCTTTTTCGGATTATTACCGGGCCACCAATACTTCGGTGATCTTTGACAAAAGCCTGAAGGAAAACATGGTTTTTGCCGAACACAACCTGGTTACCGACAAGGTCTTTGCCGAGGTGAACATGATCATTTCGCGGAATGTGCTTATTTATTTCAACCGGAATCTTCAAAACCAGGTACTGAACCTTTTTAACGAAAGCCTGGTTACCGGCGGTTTTCTCGGATTGGGAAATAAGGAGACCCTCTCGTTTTCGGATATGGCCCCCCGGTATAAAGTGATTGACGCCCGGGAAAAGATCTATAAAAAAACGCATGACTAACAGAAAAAAATATGAAGCGGTGGTGATCGGAGCTTCCTCCGGGGGCCTGCATGCGTTAAAGAAACTCCTGCCGGCGCTTCCGAAAGATTTCCCTTGCCCCATCCTCATCGTACAGCACATCAGCCCGCAGTCGGAGAATTATCTGACGGTGATCCTGGACAAGATCTCAGAGATCACCGTGAAGGAGGCCGACGAGAAGGAGGTGATCCGGCCGGGAATCGCTTATGTTGCCCCGCCGGACTATCACATGCTGGTGGAGGCCGACAGGACGCTGTCGCTTTCGGTAGAAGACAAGGTGAATTATTCCCGCCCGTCCATTGATGTGTTGTTCCAAACCGCCGCCGACGCTTACAAAGAGCATCTGGTGGGTATTTTGCTCACCGGTGCCAATGCTGACGGATCGGAGGGGATGGCATACATCAAGAAAAGGGGCGGCTTTTCCATCGTCCAGGATCCGGCGGAAGCCGAAAGCCCGTTCATGCCCAAATCCGCTCTTCAACACCATACGCCGGACCGCGTGCTGACCCTCGACGGGATCATCGCACAGCTGGTGAAACCCGGCTTTATTCTTCCCGGGAAATCCTCCTGACGGAAGATCGAACCTGACGGTCTTTTCAGGTGAGGATCCACAGAAACAAGCCTCTTGAAAGTTTCCTGCCAAACCGGTCGGAAACAAAAAGCTCGCCATAGTCCACTTTTTTTGCATCGGGAAACAGGGTCTTGGCCAGGCTGTAAGCCAGCATGGGAGAGAAGCCGATGGCATAAGCATTCAGGATGAGCCTTCCGTTTTCAGGAACCAGGATCTGCCGGCAGGCTTTCATCAATTCGTTGAGTTGGTCTTCGAGGATCCATTTTTCTCCTTTGGGCCCGCGGCCGTAAGGCGGCGGATCCAGTTTGATGACATCGTAAACCTTCCCGCGTTTCACTTCGCGCTGGGTGAACTTCAGGGCATCGTCCACGATCCAGCGGATCCCCTCCAGATGGTTGGCTTCGGCATTTTGCCGGGCCCAGTACACCACCTGTTCGATGGAATCCACATGGACCACCCGGGCGCCGGCCGCCCTGGCGGCCAGCGTGGCGGCGCCGGTATAGGCAAAAAGGTTGAGCATGCTTTTGGAATCGGGTTCGGAATCCGCCAACGCATCATAAAGATAATCCCAGTTGACCGCCTGTTCGGGGAAAAGGCCAATGTGTCGGAAGGACGTAAATCCCAGCCGGAATTTCAGCTCCATCTTCTGATAACGATAGCTGATATAAAACTGCTCCCGTACCCCGGGTTTCAGCTGCCAGATTCCCTTGTCGGGATGGTTGCGTTCTTTCAGGAACCGGGCGTGGGCTATTTTTTTCCATTCTGCTTCGCTGAGGCCTTTGTCCCAGAGGGCCTGGGGCTCGGGACGGATCAGAAAATAAGGTCCGAACCGTTCCAGCTTTTCAAAATTACCGGAATCGATCAGTTCGTAATCCTGCCATCCTGTGGCCGTAAGAAGTTGCATACGAGATACAAAAAACCGGGCGAAATTAGGAATTTTCCGATTTGACTAAGAAGGACCAATGAAAAATAATCGCAAAATCTTACGTTGCTATAAAGTAGATAAAGAAGATTTTACGGAATAAATCTGCGAAACAACCGGATTCGGTTCAGAATTTTATTTCAATGTCGAGTTGCCGGCCTTCTTCGGCGGCCTTTTTGTCCATTCCGGCACCCATACCCATTCCGATGACCATCCCAATCGGCAAACCGATGCCGAGGAATGCCATATTTCCGAGGCTGATCCCGATGGCTGCACCCAGGGGCAGTCCGAAGGCTGACATGCCCACCGCCAGCCAGACGGAGCGATAATGATTTTTCGTGACAATTTTGAGTTCTTTTTCGAGCATCCGGAGGAGGGCGGTTTGCTGTTTCCTGATCTCTTTTTTCAGAACTTTTCCATCTTCCTTAACGGCATTTAATGCCTGGATGTGATCGTTGATCCGGGCAACGATTTCATCGGGCAAGGCTCTTTTCTTCAGTTCCAGAATGAGGGCTTCAAATTGCCGGTACGCGGCCTCGAGCTTGAGATTATCCTGGAGATCCTGTCTTTCGTCGGGTTCGATGATGTTCATGGGATTCGTCTTTTTCCGCACTATGGCGGGGCTTTCACAAAGATAGGAATTATTTTTTCGTAGCCCGTTGCAGCTTGTCGTTGATGGTTTTTCCCAGTCCCCGGTCGGGAAACCGCTCTGCCACGATCATATCGAGCTGCATCTGATCCAGGCGGTGCATGGCGGCATACAGGTTTTTGGCGGCTTCTTTCAGGTCGCCCGATTCCGAAAGGATTTCCTGGTGTTCGACGGGGTAGTCGTCGATCCGATGCTGAAAAAGCAGCAATCCGATCTTTTTCCCCGGATGCGTATGGATAAACTGCGCCACATCGTCGGTAAGATAGGCATCCGTGGCGGGCGCGTAGTGGCGGCTCAGCATCCCCGGTGCGGCGGGAGCCGTGTCGTTGTGGGTGCTGGCAAGGACCTTGCCGATTTTTTCTTCAATGTCCTCAACCGACAGGGATCCCAACCGGTAAATAATGGGACGGCCGTCTTCGAAACCGATGATGGTGGATTCGATCCCTCTTTCGCAGGTGCCTCCGTCCAGGATCACTTCCAGCTGGTCGCCAAAGTACTGCTGTACATGCTGCGCTGTGGTGGGACTGATCGATCCGAAAGGGTTGGCGCTGGGCGCTGCCAGGGGGAAATCAAGTTTGTTAAGCAGCTGCTGGGTCAGCAAGTGGTTGGGCATCGGGATGGCCACCGTATCTTTTCCGGCGGTGACCAGATCGGGAATGAGGTCCTGCTTTTTCAGCACCAGCGTTAACGGACCGGGCCAGAAAGCGCGGGCCAGTGTCAGGGCGGATTCGGGAATGTCGCTGGCCACGTTGGGCAGAAAATCGGCCGATTTAATATGAACGATCAACGGATTGTAGTAAGGCCTTTGCTTGAGATCATAGATCTTTTTTACCGCCACTTCGCTGAAGGCATTGCCTGCCAGTCCATACACCGTTTCGGTGGGAATGGCGATGATTTCATCCTTCGAAAGTACGCGTTGCGCCAAATTTAAATCCGAGGTGATCATACAAATCTCGATTAAAATATTCCCGGAATCATTTGCTTCTCAATAAAAAAGAATGCCGTTTTCGTTTTATTTCTTCCTGAAAGCAGGAGTGGAACGGCTTCCTTTTTTCGGTTGGCAAAGGTAGGGGTATTTTTGATTTGAAAAGTTGCGGGTCCAAACTCAAATTTAATTTTCCTGTACCCGGTACCAGGGACTTTTTTGTAAAATGCCTGACACGATCATGCAACCTCCTGACAACGTCATGCAACCCTCTTACATTATCATGCAAGCCTCTGACGTTATCATGCAGCCCTCTGACATTTCCATGCAGCCCCCTGACATTTCCATGCAGCCCCCTGATATTTCCATGCAACCCTCTGACATTACCATGCAATCCTCTGACAGTGTCATGCAGCCTGCTGACAGTATCATGCAGCCCATGGACCGCCTCATGCAATCAATTTCATTCTCAGGCGGGCAGATCCCTTTGAAGTGCAGGTT
>JBJKPL010000098.1:0-1385 GCA_046706345.1 Candidatus Sulfidibacterium sp. | reverse complement strand
CAATCTGTGGCCTTTGGAAAAGCTCTTTGGACGACGCAAAGAAAGGAAGGGAGCCAGGCTGCCCCTTTAGAGCCTGTCCCGACTGGTCGGGAGGTTGGAGGTACGGCAGAACCGCGCCAGTCATGGCTTTTCATTTTTCACTTTTCGTTCTTCACTATTCATTTCAATTCCCGACCCGATCCGCAATGAGCCGGATGTGCCGGGGGGTGGTGCCGCAGCAGCCGCCGATGATATTGGCTCCTGCATCGATCAGCGGATCGACGAAGGCGGCCATTTCTTCCGGACTTTCGGGAAAGAAAGTCTCCCCATCCTGATAGACGGGTGCCCCGGCATTGGCCTGGATCAGAACGGGAACGGCAGGGTCCACGCGGCGGATCAATTCGGTGATCTCGATCATGTTGCGGATGCCATTGCCACAGTTGGCACCGAGGATGGAAGCGCCGCTGTCGATCATGGTCCGGACCATGGCTTCCGGGGTGATGCCCATCATGGTATGGTAGGATTTTGCTCCGGAACGGTCGAAGGTCATGGTACAGATCACCTCGCAGGAAGTATGCTCCTTACAGGCCCTGACGGCAGCCGTGGCCTCTTCGAGATCGGTCATCGTTTCCACCACCAGGGCGTCGGCGCCGCCAGCTTCCAGGGCCATGGCCTGTTCTTTAAAAGCATCGTACAAGTCGTCGAAGGTCACCTCTCCCATCATCAGGATCTTGCCCGTGGGGCCGATGGATCCCAATACATGGCGGTCGGGACCGGCAGCCTTTCGCGAGATCTCCGCCGCCGCTTTGTTGATCTCATACACCCGGTCCCCCAGTCCGTATGGGGCCAGTTTGTACCGGTTCCCGCCGAAGGAATTGGTTTCCAATATATTCGACCCCGCCAACACATAACTTTCGGCGATTTCATACACCGCCTCCGCGTACTCCACATTCCACAATTCGGGGCATTCCCCCGGCGCGAGGCCCTTTTTCTGTAAAAACGTCCCCCAGGCACCATCGGAGACCAATATCTTTCCTGCCTGAATTTGTTGGGTTATCGTATCCATCCCGCTTCTCGTGTTTCGTTTCCTGAAATTAAAGTCACAAAGATATCGGAATAATGGAAAAGATAAAAGATAAAGGATAAAGTTAAAAGGTTAAAGGTTAAAGGTTAAAGTCGAAAAGTTGTTAGTTATTGGTTTTAAGTTCTAAGTTTTGGATTGTTGATGCCTGTATTTAGGTGACCGTTTTCACTCACTTATTGCACAGGGTTTTTGAGTTGGTTTTTTATACAACAGGCCAGCATCAGAAATTTGGTTAAAACAAAGATAACTTTTCTCAAAATCATAAGGAGATTTTCTTTGTAACTCGATATGAGGTTTTTCTTGGTTGTAAAGTGACACAGTT
>JBJKPL010000097.1:0-7338 GCA_046706345.1 Candidatus Sulfidibacterium sp. | reverse complement strand
CCTTTTAAACGATCCGGCATGGGAAACCTGAGATTCATCCGGGGCGGTTTTCTGACCACGGTCCAGGACCTGGGACGGTACGGATTTCAGAAGTTCGGCATGCCGGTGTCAGGGGCCATGGATGCCTATTCTTTGCAAACCGCCACCTGGCTGGTGGGAAATCCGCGACAGGAGGCCTGTTTCGAGATCACGATGCTGGGTCCGGAAATAGAATTCGGTTGCGAAACCGTCTTTGCCCTCAGTGGCGCACCGCTGGAAGCTTCCCTGAACGGGAGAGTCATCGAAACGGAACGATCCTACCGTATATCCGCCGGAGATATCCTGAAAACCGGGACCATGCCTCAGGGGGTCAGGACCTATCTGGCCGTCGCCGGAGTGCTGGAAGTCCCGGTGATTATGGGCAGTATATCCACATACCTGCGGGGACATCTGGGCGGGTTTCAGGGCAGCCGGATAGAAAATGGTGACGAAGTCCCCTTCCGGCCTGCCGCACTGCCGGTGATCCGCCAGCTACCACGGCAATTCCGGCGCTTTTTTTCCGCATCATCAACTTTGCGGATCCTCCCGGGCACGGAGGTTTCCCGCTTTGATCTCTCCGGCCTGACCACTTTTCTAACCTCGGAATTCGCGGTAAGTCCGGCAAACGACCGTATGGGCTACCGTTTATCGGGGCCCGTAATCACCCACAAATCCGGCGCGGACATCCTTTCATCGGGGATTGTCAATGGCAGCATCCAGGTTCCGGGCCACGGCCAGCCCATCCTCATGATGGCCGACCACCAAACCACAGGAGGCTATACCCAGATTGCCAACCTTATTTCTGCAGACCTTCCTTTGGCGGCACAACTGAGAACAGGAGACAAAGTCCGGTTTAAAGAAGTATCGATAAAGGAAGCCCGGCTTGCGTTCATAAAACAGGAAGCCCTCCTGGAGCAACTTCAGCAACTTTAATGATGGAGGCCCCGGCCTGCCCCTTCTTTTGACAATACCTTCATCGTCAAAGCCAGCGGTTTTTTTTCGAAACGGGTTTTCCTGATTTATTGTGAAAAGAACTTGAATTCATCCCTGAAAATTTCCCAATAATCCTTACTTTTGCCGGGTTAAAACCTAAAATAACATGGACGTATTTGACAAATGTAAGGTAAACATGGGGCCGCTGGGCATGTATGCTGATGAATCAGAAGGTTACTACATGTTCCCGAAACTGGAAGGTGAAATTTCCAACAAAATGATGTTCCAGGGCCGGGAGCGCCTTGTGTGGAGCCTGAACAATTATCTGGGACTGGCCAACCACCCGGAGGTAAGAAAAGCCGATGCAGAAGCTGCCACGCAGTGGGGCCTCGCCTACCCGATGGGCGCCCGGATGATGTCGGGACACACCAAATATCATGAGCAGCTGGAGCAACAACTTGCTGCTTTCGTTAAAAGACCCTCTGCCTACCTGTTGAACTATGGCTATCAGGGCATGGTCTCCATCATCGATTCGTTGGTTGGCCGAAACGACGTGATCGTCTACGACTCGGAAGCCCACGCCTGCATCATCGACGGCATGCGCCTCCACATCGGGAAACGCTTTGTTTATCCTCACAACGATATGGTCAATCTGGAGAAAGAACTGGAAAGAGCCACCAAGCTGGTGGAAAAAACCGGCGGCGGCATCCTGCTGATCACCGAAGGCGTTTACGGCATGGCCGGCGACCTCGGGAATCTCCCTGCCATTGTGGCCCTGAAAGAAAAATACAACTTCCGGATCTTCATCGACGATGCCCACGGCTTCGGGACCATGGGTCCCACCGGCGCCGGCACCGATGAACATTTCGGTGTTCAGGATAAGATCGACGTTTACTTCGGGACTTTTGCCAAGTCCATGGCCGGCATTGGCGGTTTCGTCGCCGGGGATGAAAAAGTCATCAAATATCTGAAATACAACATGCGTTCGCAGATCTTTGCCAAATCACTGCCCATGCCCATGGTCTTTGGTGCCATGAAGCGGCTGCAGATGTTGCGCGATCAACCGGAACACCGCACCAACCTGTGGACCGTTGTGAATGCCCTTCAGAAAGGGCTGCGCGATGCCGGACTGAACATCGGAAATACCGCATCCCCGGTCACACCGGTGATCCTGAACGGATCGATTCCCGAAGCCACTCAGATCACCTATGACCTGCGTGAGAATTATGATATTTTCTGCTCCATCGTGGTCTATCCTGTGGTTCCCAAAGACACCATTTTGCTGCGTCTGATCCCCACGGCGGTGCACACGCTGGAAGATGTGGAATATACTGTAAAAGCTTTCAAAGAAGTAAAAAGTAAACTCGACCACAAGGAATATTCCGAAGAATTCAAGATCGCCCAGGGCTGATCCGGGTGCCTGCGGAAACGCTTTCGGGAAGTATCCTCATAACATAAAAAAGCTCCGGCGTTGCCGGAGCTTTTTTTGTTTCTCAAAACATCGGGCCGTCTACCGCAGCAACAACTTTTGAGTGTACGTATTTCTTTTTTCCGAGATCACAAGCAAATACATGCCCCGCGGCAGATAGCGGACGTTCAGGGTGGTAGCGGCCGTCACCGTGGTCTCCAGCACCGGATCTCCCGAAAGGGAATAGACCCGCACCGTGGCGACACCCTTGAGGTTGCGGAACTGCAGCCGGTCAAAGGCAGGATTGGGATAAGCCTGTGGCGGGCCCGACGTTCCTGTTTGAGGAATCCCGTCGGCAGGAGGTCTCAGCCTAACATCAGCCACAACGGTCTCTCCATCCCGGACTGTCAAGTTTTTCAATGTTTTACTCACATAGCCCGGAGCGGAAAAGGTCAGGTCATAGGTTCCGGCTTTCACCGGCCTGAAATAAGCTCCGGTAAGTGAATCAGAATAGACATCCGAATGAAGGGTATCATGGCCGTCGAGAAAGACGTCTGCTTTCACCGGGTGACCGGTCAGACTGTCAGTAACCACACCGCGGAAACCGTCCAGTACCTGGTGCATATAATCCAGAAAAGACCGGTAATTATAATCCCAGAATTCAGGTAAGGTTGAGGGATCCGGCATTTTGTTCTGCGACAATTCCAGCGTGAACTCGCGATCATGTTCAAAAAAGTTCATGTAATCCTGGCGGCCGCCGGTGATCTGATACCAGGCAAAACCGTCTGTGATCCCGTTGTTTTCATCGGTAAAATACCCCGAAGGCCCGTAGACATGCACCGTATCGGCATACTGGCGGCAAACGTATTGCCACCAGACGTCGTCGGCAGTTGGGAAAGACCAGGTATCCCAGGGATAGTTGGCCACCTCATTTCCCCCGTGCATGTTGCAGGACATCACCAGATGGTGGGCTGCTGCAAAATCCATAAAAGCCACGGTTTCAGGCTGCCAGGTATTATTGTCAGGATGGGGTCCGGCCTGCGGATCGGGATAATTGCGGTTCAAATCCACACCGTTGGCATTGTAACGGGTGGCTCCGTAAACGGAAGTATCTCCTGCTGCATAAGTCCCGTCCGGGTTGGCCAGCGGATTGATCCAAAGATCGGTGCTGTCGATCAGATCCGTGACCCTCGGGATCTTCCCGTAATTACTCAGCAAATAATCAATCAGGTGCAGCATCAGCACATAGCCGGTCGTCTCGTCCCCATGCATGGTGGACGTGTACATAAACTGCGGTTTGTTCAGCGTGCTGTCTTTCCCTGAACGGATGTGGACAAACAACAACTCACGGCCATCCACGGTGGATCCGATATTCACCAAGCTGCAGAGTTGGGGGTAATCCGTCTGGAACTGACTCATCAGGTTCAGATACTGATGATAGCTGGGATAATAGTCCCAAGCCTGAGTCGTCTTGAGGGGTGCGGATTTCAGTTTTTCAGGACTCAGCCGCATCGAGGGGGGTTGCAACAAACGGTAAGCGATCTTCAGATCCAGAAAACGGTGGAAGCCCTTTGCACTGGCATACGCATAAACGTAATCCTGGTCCACACGGTCGATGGAAATAAAAGAACCCAAGCGCTTCAGGAGACCGGGGTGAGACTGAATGGTCGTATCGGGGATTCTAAAATAGACTTCTTTCCTCGTTTTCAGCAAATTTTCATATTGCTGATTGCTGATGATCGTCTGCGCCCCGAGCATTCCGCTTCCCAAAAGGAAAATAACCATCCATGCCAACCACAGGCGTTTCATCGGGGCACATATTTTATTGGAGATCTTTTATTTAGAAGGATAACGATACTCGGCCACGAGCGCACTCAGGGCCAGGTTGACCGATTTATTGGCTTTCACCAGCGGCAGCCGCAGGTTGTTTTTCATCAGACCCATGGCCTCCAGGGCGACTTTTACCCCGGCGGGATTGCCGTCGGCAAACATCTGGTGTATGATGGGCATCATGGAATAATGGATCTTAAGCGCTTCTTCGTAATTTCCGGCTTTGACCATCCGGACCATATCGGAAAAAGGCCTGGGGAAGGCATTGGCCACGACAGAGATCACACCGGTGGCGCCCAGGGTCATCATGGGGAAGGTGATGGCATCATCTCCGGAGAACACTTTGAAGTCTGCCGGTTTCTCACGCAGGATGTCCATGATCTGGGTGAAATTCCCCGAGGCTTCCTTCACGCCGATGATGTTGTCGAAATCTCGCGCCAGCGACAGGGTAGTCTCGGCGGCAATATTCGAAGAGGTGCGTCCAGGCACATTGTAAAGGATGACGGGTACCGGGCTGCTGGCTGAGATGGCTTTAAAGTGCCCGTATAGGCCCCGTTGATTGGGTTTGTTATAATAGGGAGCCACCGAAAGAATGGCATCGATACCGTCAAAATCCGTTTTCTTGATCTTGCTGACGATGGCCTGGGTGCTGTTGCCTCCCATGCCCATCACGATGGGTACCCGGCCGTTGACAGTTTCCAGAACCACATCCATCACGGCGGTTTTTTCATCTTCCGTCAAAGTCGGCGCCTCGCTGGTGGTTCCCAGGGCCACAATAAAGTCAACTCCGCCTTCAATAATGAAATCCACCAGCTTCTCAAGACTTCCGAAATCTATGGTTCCGTAATTGTGAAACGGGGTCACGATGGCCACCCCCGTACCGTCAAGTATCGCTTTGTCTTTCATGGTTATAAATCAATATTAAGTTCTGAAAAATAGTGTTTTACATGATCGAAGAATGTACCGAAATCCATGTTTTCGCCGGGTTTACCGAGGTTCAGATCAAAAAAAGGATCGGCACCTTTCGGGTTCGGCCCGGCCGTAAACCGGGCTTTGATATTTCTGAGGACCCGATGGCTTTTCCCCGGATGAACGGCGGCAAAACTGATCAGCATATCAAAATGATGACTGCCGAGCCAGGCTTTTAAAGCAGGGCTCTTTTGCCTGAACAGATTAAAGTCCTTCTTCCCCACCCAAAACAACGATCCGCCGCCCGGAAGCGGGTCGGGCAACGTTCCGGTGTAAAATACCACAACTTCCACCTGCCCGAACTCACTTTTCACTGCGGGAACAAACTTCAAAATTTTCTGGTATTCCTCGCTGGTCCCCGCTTCAAAAAATAAACACAGGCTGGAAACCTGTTCACAAAGCCCTTTTTGCACCTCTGCCACAACGTGATCCTTTTCAGAGGCAACCTCCATCATTACACTCATCTTCTCTTCAAGCGGATTTTATTAAAAAACCGGTCTGTAGTTCGAAATGTAAAACTAACAAAGTTTTCGATAGCTGCTAAAAATAAAATATCTTTGGCTAAAAAATTAGCGTCAGGTAAGGATTTTCAGGAACCCTCCGTGCCCTTTATAATCATGACTTTCATAAACAGGTTCTGTAACATGCACGGAAAGTTCCATCCGAATGCCCGAAATTTAAACCGACACGGATGAAAGTAACGTTTTTAGGTACAGGGACTTCCCAGGGAATACCGGTCGTGGGCTGCAAATGTGAAGTTTGCACCAAAGGAAATCGAAAGGACCACCGATTACGGACGTCGGTGATGATCACCCACAAAAACACCCAGATCAACATCGATGCCGGTCCCGATTTCAGATACCAGATGCTGCGTGCCCACGTCGATCGGCTGGATGCTATCCTCATCACGCACAGCCACAAAGACCACATTGCAGGCCTGGACGACATCCGGTCTTTCAACTATCTGTTCAAAAAAGCCATGGACATCTACGCGGTGCCCCGTGATCAGTTAGCCATCAAACAGGAGTTTGCTTATGCTTTCGATGAGATGCCTTATCCCGGTGTTCCGGACATGAATCTGATTGACCTGCCGGAAGAACGTTTCCGGATCGGGGACCTGGAGATCCTGCCCCTGCCGGTGATGCATGCGCGGATGAAAGTCACGGGATTCCGTATCGGTGATTTCTCTTATGTTACCGACGCCAATTTCATCCCGCAAGAAACCCTGGACAAAATGGCCGGGAGCCGGGTAATCGTTCTCAATGCCCTAAGGATCAAACACCATGCCTCACATTTTAATCTGGAAGAAGCCGTGGACATCCTCAAGCAACTGAAACCCGAAAAGGGTTACCTGACGCACATCAGTCACATGATGGGCCTGCATGCGGACGTAGAAAAGGAACTCCCTCCGTTTGTGGAGCTGGCGTATGACGGACTGGAGCTGGAGCTCTGATCTAATGCCTGGGTACCTTGAGGATCACAATTTCCGTTCGACGGTTCCGGGCCCTGCCTTCCGCCGTGGCATTATCCGCCACCGGGCGGGTATTTCCGTACCCTTTGCAGCGGAGCCTTGAGGCCGATATTCCATGCCGGACCAGAAATTCATATACCGCCTGAGCCCGTTCGAGCGACAGCTTCAGATTGTAGGCCGCCGTCCCCACCTTGTCGGTAAAGCCGCTGACCTGCACTTCGATGCCGGGGTTCTGAGTCAGAAACTCTACCAACTGGTTCAGCTCGGGATAGGCCGCCGGTGTCAGCGCCGATTCATCAAAACGGAAGTAGATGTTCTCCAGACGGATGCGGTTTCCAGCCGCCACTGCCTGCAGCCTGATATCCTCATGGATCTTCCCGGCGGTGGTATCCTTTAAGAGGTCTAAATGATCGGAATAAAAAAGATATCCTTTCCGGAAAATGTGCAGGGCATAATTTTTCCCCAGGGGAAGTGCCATCATAAACTGACCGTTGACACCGGAAAGCAGCGAATCCACGACCCTGCCATCGGGCAATGTACTCAGGATCGCGGTGGCTCTCAACGGCAAATGGGTGGCACTGTCGGTAACCGATGCGGTCAGGATATCCACCCGGCCGGGACGAACGCCCGGTCCCGGGACAAACTCAAAAATATCAAATCCCTGAGCTGCCGTGCGGTCGGAAGAGATCCAGGCATGGCGGCCGTTGGG
>JBJKPL010000096.1:0-10295 GCA_046706345.1 Candidatus Sulfidibacterium sp. | reverse complement strand
ATTTACCTGTTGTTCGTAGTTTGCCATTGTTTTGATTTTTAGGTTAATGATATGTGATTAAAGACAACATCGAAAGTAAGTAAAATCAAGGGTTTTGATTGGTGATGATCCCAAAAATGAGGGTTTCACTTACTAAATTTAGTAGATTACTTAGCCATTATCCCGATAATTTTTTGCATAAGGAATGTGCTGTAGAACAAAAAAGGCCGCTGTTGAGGCGGCCTTTTTTTGAAATTATTTTTCTGATCCCGGTATTAAATCACCGGATATTGTTTGAAGATCTCGGAAGACTTCATCAGAATATCCACATACTGGGCACGATGATAAGCAAAAGGATCACGGACATTTTTCATGGACAGCAAACCGCGGAAATCATCCAGCGTATGATATTGTTTGTTGGCCATCCAGATTTCCATTTCTTCCAGGATCTTGGTGATCTGTTGCGGTCCGTTCTTGTAAATGGTACTGACTACCTGTACGACATCCGCACCAACCAGGAGCATTTTGATCACATCCTCGCCAGTGAAAATACCGGTGTTGGCACATACGTCGGCGTTGATGTTTCCGTAAAGCATTCCGGCATAACGCTGCGGCAGACGATTGTCCTGAGAAGTGCTGAGGTTGTAAGGGAAATGCATTTTTTCGGTTTCGATGTTCACATCGGGCTGAAACAGGCGGTTAAACAGCACCAGACCGTTAACGCCTTTTTTATCCATTTCCCGGAACACATACAAGGGATTGGTATAGAAGGAACTCAGTTTCACGCTGACCGGGATCTTCACGGCTTTCTTCACCCCTTCGATCACGTCCAGTTCTTCGTTGATGATGGCGCGTCCTTCCATGTCGAATTCATGCGGATTGCTGTAAAAGTTCAACTCGAGGGCATCCGCTCCGGCTTCTTCCAGTTTTTTGGCCCAGTCGTACCAGATGTCATCATCCACAGCGTTCAGGCTGGCGATCAAGGGAATGTTCAGGGCCTTCCGGGCTTCCTTGAAGTGCATCAAAAACTCTTCCGGACTGGCTTCATACATATCATGAGGGAAAATACTGGTCATTTCGGCATGACGCTCGTCGTATTGGGTCAGCTTTTCATTCAGATCCAGATTTTCCAGATTAATTTGTTCTTCAAAAAGAGATTTATAAACAACGGCAGCAGCGCCGGCTTTTTCCAGTTTCTGCAACATGTTCACGTCGGTAACAAGATTGCTTGCCCCCACGATGACCGGGTTTTTCAGCTCCAAACCCAGATATTTTGTCTTCATTTCCATGGCTACGGATTTTTGTTGCGAAGATAACATTCTTTTTTTGAAAAGCCCGGTTCGCCCGGGTTAAATTTCGCCGAATTTCTTTCGCAATCGATTTAATCTAAATTCGTTTTAAATTAAGCATTTGCATACCTATTCCTGGGGTGAAAAAATATCTAACTCGATAAAATACGTACTTTTGCATCTACCAAAAAGGCGTTCTTAAAACTGTTGTAAATTATTAGTAGTCAATAGAAAACAAAACCTGCTGTCGGGTTTTGACCCGATCATCACGCCGGCAACAGAGTAAATTCTATATATTTAAATAAAATCCTATACGATGAAAGGAAAGAAAAAATTTATCACATGTGACGGGAATTACGCCGCAGCCCATGTAGCCTACATGTTCAGTGAGGTTGCTGCTATTTATCCAATTACCCCTTCGTCTACAATGGCCGAATATGTTGACCAGTGGGCAGCTTTCGGTCAAAAAAATACTTTCGGTGAAACGGTAAAGGTCGTTGAAATGCAGTCCGAAGGCGGTGCCTCGGGAGCAGTGCACGGTTCGTTGCAATCCGGTGTGCTGACCACAACGTTTACGGCCTCCCAGGGATTGTTGCTGATGATCCCGAACATGTACAAAATTTCAGGTGAATTGTTGCCGGCCGTGTTCCATGTCAGTGCCCGGAGCCTTGCTGCTCAGGCACTTTCTATTTTCGGTGATCACAGCGATGTGATGGCCTGCCGCAATACCGGTTTTGCCATGCTGGCCACCGGCAGTGTGCAGGAAATTATGGACATTGGTTCCGTTGCGCATTTTGTATCGCTGCGTTCCAGAATTCCTTTCCTGCATTTCTTCGATGGTTTCAGAACTTCGCACGAAATCCAGAAAGTGGAATATTTTGAACATCAGGACCTGAATCATTTGTTCCCCTGGGATGATCTGAAGAAATTCAGGGACAATGCATTGAATCCGGAACATCCGGTGACCCGTGGTACTGCTGAAAACCCTGACATCTATTTCCAGGCACGTGAAGCTGCGAACCGATTCTATACGCCGATCCCGGATCTGGTAGAAGAATACATGCAGGAGATCACCAAGCTCACCGGCCGTGAATATCATCCTTTCACTTATTATGGTGCCGAAGATGCAGAACACATCATCATCGCCATGGGTTCGGTTACCGAAACCATCCGTGAAACGGTGGATTATCTGACCGCCAAAGGCGAAAAGGTCGGTTTTATCGCCGTACACCTTTACAGGCCTTTCTCGATAAAATATCTGATGAAAGCCATCCCGAAAACGGTAAAAACCATTGGCGTCCTGGATCGCACCAAAGAACCCGGTGCCAATGGCGAACCTTTGTACCTCGATGTTTGTGAAGCTTTCTACGCCGAGGAAAAACAACCTGTCATCGTAGGCGGTCGTTACGGACTGAGTTCCAAAGATACCACGCCGGCGCAGATCGTTTCTGTATACAACAACCTCAAGCAAAAAGAACCCAAGAATCATTTCACCCTTGGTATTGTGGATGACCTGACCTTTACCTCTCTGCCGATCCTTCCTGAGATCAGCATCAGCGGAAAGGGTACTTTCGAAGCCAAATTCTATGGTTTGGGTGCTGACGGTACCGTAGGTGCCAACAAAAACTCCATCAAGATCATCGGCGAATCCACCGACAAATATGCACAGGCTTATTTTGCTTACGACTCCAAAAAATCCGGGGGTATCACCATTTCGCACCTGCGCTTTGGCGACAACCCGATCCATTCCACTTATACGGTTAAAACCCCTGATTTCGTCGCTTGCCACGTTCCGGCGTATCTGAACAAATACGACATGCTGGAAGGAATGAAAGACGGCGGCACCTTCTTGCTGAACAGTATCTGGGATGAAGAAGAAACCAAAAGACGGTTGCCCGACGACATGAAGAAATTCATGGCCGATCATCATATTAAATTCTATATTATCAATGCCACAAAGATCGCTGCGGAAATTGGTCTGGGTTCCAGAACCAACACCATCATGCAGTCGGCCTTCTTTAATGTGGCCGGTGTCATTCCTTACGAAGAAGCCGTCGAAAAGATGAAGAATTTCATCTACAAAACTTACGGCCGAAAGGGTGAAGAGATCGTGAAAATGAACTACAAGGCCGTTGATGCCGGTGTGGATGTTGTGGAGATCAAAGTCCCCGCCGAATGGGCTCAGATCGATCTGAGTGCTCAGGTCAAGGAAGAAGAAGACGCCCCCGCTTTCATTCGTGAGGTAGTGCGTCCCATCGAACACCTGAAAGGCGATCTGTTGCCGGTCAGTGCTTTCGAAGGAAGAGAAGACGGAACCTTCCCCGCCGGTACGGCAGCCTACGAAAAACGCGGCGTTGCAGTTGATGTTCCGGAATGGATCGCTGACGAATGTATTCAGTGTAACCAGTGTGCTTATGTTTGCCCTCACGCCTGTATCCGGCCCTTCCTTTTGACGGAAGAAGAAGCCAACAACGCTCCGGATGACATGATCCTGCTGGAAACCAAAGGAAAACTCAGTCCGCTGAAATACCGCATCCAGGTGAGTGTACTCGATTGTACGGGTTGCGGCAGTTGTGCCGACATCTGTCCTTCTAAAGTCAAATCGCTGGTCATGAAGCCCACCGATACCCAGATGGAAGAAGTACCGAATTGGGATTACCTGATCAAAAATGTGACGGACAAAACCCTCGACGGTACCGTCGACAAGTTCGCCAATATGAAGAACAGCCAGTTTGCACAGCCGTTGTTTGAATTTTCGGGCGCTTGTGCCGGTTGCGGTGAGACTCCTTACATCAAAGCAGCCACTCAGTTGTACGGTGACCGCATGATGATCGCCAACGCTACCGGATGTTCTTCCATTTATGGCGGTTCGGCTCCTGCAACGCCTTATACCACCAATGCCGAAGGAAAAGGTCCGGCCTGGGCCAACTCGCTGTTCGAAGACAACGCCGAATACGGATTTGGTATGGCTACCGGGGTTCGCAAAATGCGCGAACGCATCGAACGTTATATGAAAGAAGCCATTGAAAATGGCGCTGACGTGGCACGGAAAGAAGCTTTCGAAGCCTGGATCGCTGCCAAAGATGACGGTGAAGCCTCCAAAGCCGCTTCCGCCAATGTGGTGAAAGTGCTGAAAGATGCTTCCGATGATACTGCCAAAAAGATCCTGGAACTGGAACAGTACCTGATCAAGAAATCCATGTGGATCATCGGAGGTGACGGCTGGGCTTACGACATCGGTTATGGTGGCGTGGACCATGTGCTCGCTTCAGGTGAAGATGTCAACCTGTTGGTGCTGGATACCGAGGTGTATTCCAATACCGGTGGACAGGCATCCAAGGCCAGTCCGACGGCTGCAGTCGCTAAATTCGCCACCGCCGGAAAAGAGATCCGCAAGAAAGACCTCGGCGCCATTTACATGACCTATGGGTATGTCTACGTGGCTCAGGTTGCCATGGGTGCTCATTACAATCAGTTCTTCAAAGCGCTGAAGGAAGCCGAAGCCTTCCCCGGACCGTCGCTGATCATTGCTTATTCACCGTGTATTGCACACGGCTTGCGCAATGGCATGGACCGCTCGCAGCATGAGGAAAAGCTGGCCGTAGAATCCGGATACTGGACGTTGTACCGTTACAACCCCATGCTGGAACTCGAGGGACAAAATCCGTTCCAGTTGGATTCCAAGGAACCCGATTTCGAGAAACTTCCGGAATATTATGATCTGGAAGTGCGGTTTACTTCCCTGAAGAAAACTTTCCCTGAAAAGGCCAAAGAACTTCAGGCACAGGCTGTCAAGAATGCCAAATGGCGTTATAATTTCTATAAGCGTCAGGCTGAAATGGATTATTCCAACCAGGAATAACAGATATTTATTCAAACAAAAAGCCGCTGGATTTTCCAGCGGCTTTTTGTTTTCCCGAAAGGGGAAAAGATCTTAGGTCATTCGTTCATCAGGGCTTCGATTTCTTCCACTTCCGTGGGGAAATCTGCCATCAGGTCCACCGGTTCCTTGTCGGTGATCAGGATGTCGTTCTCGATACGGATGCCGGTACCTTCTTCTGAGATGTAGATTCCCGGTTCGCAGGTGAGCACCATGCCCGGTTCAAAGGGAACGGTTTTCAGTCCCACATCATGCACATCCAATCCCAGGAAGTGGGCGACGCCATGCATGAAATATTTCTTGTATAATGGGTTGTCCGGATTCTGGTTGGCCACATCATCCGCCGTGAAGAGTCCCAGCTTGACCATTTCCGCTTCCATCAGCAGGTTGGCCGCTTCGTTGATGTCGTTGATGGTACTTCCCGGAATATAGAGTTTTTTGATCTCCTTCATGACGTTTAAAACAGCATTGTAAAGTTGTTTTTGCCATTTGGTAAACTTGCCGCTGATAGGCAGGGTCCGGCTCAGATCGGCGGAATAGTTGGCATATTCCGCTCCAATATCCAGCAGAAGCAGGTCGCCTTTCCGGCATTTTTTGTCATTTTCTACATAGTGCAGAAAGCAGGCATTTTTTCCTGCAGCGACAATGGGTGCATAGCCGTGTCCATTGGCGCCGTTGCGGATGAATTCGTAGGTGATCTCGGCTTCCACCTCATATTCAAAAAGACCGGGTTTTGCAGTCCTTAGAACGCGCTTGAACCCTTTGTTGGTGATCTCGCAGGCTTTCTGCATCACTTCAATTTCTTCCTTGCTCTTGATGAGCCGTTGCCGGATCAGCAGGGGCGCGGCGCGATGGTACTGGTGCCAGGGGAACTGCTCACGGATCTGTTTTCCCAAACGGATCTCCCGGGTTTCCACTTCGGGGAAGAATTTGGTGTATTCGTTGCTGTTCAGATAAACATGGTTGTAGTAGGCCATCACCTCTCTTAAGCTGGCATCAAAATCTTCCAGCCAGAACACATTTTCCACGCCGGACAGAGCCGAAGCTTCTTCCTTGGTGAGCTTATGGCCTTCCCAGGTTTCCAGTATCTCGTTGCTTTCCAGCAAAAACAGGGCTTCCTTGAGGTTTTTGTTCGGACAGTGGGGCGCGATCAGCAGGATGCTTTTCTCCTGTTCGATCCCCGTCAGGTAAAAGAAATCCGAACTCTGCCGGAAGGGTTGAAACTGGTCGCCGTTTCGGGGACTCTGATCATTGGAAAAAAATACTGCAAAGGAATCTTCTCCCAGTTGTCCGGAGAAATTTCTTCTGTTCCTGCTGAAAAATCTTGGGTTAATGGTCTTGTATCGCATCTCTCTAATATTTATACTACGTAAAAATTAATTCGCTTACATAGGATTTTCTACATACTTTAATAACTTTGTCCGTTCAATGTTCAACAAAATTAAATTATTCGCGTATATGTTAGTTAAAATATTTCATTATGAGTAACAAATCTTACTATTCTTCCATCACGAAGAAGATTATTATGTCCTTGATGGGGTTATTTTTACTCGCTTTTCTGGTGGTACACTTAACCGTCAATTCATTTTTGCTCTTCAGTAAAGATTTATTTAATGAGGGCGCCCATTTCATGGGAACCAATTCTTTTATTCAGATTTTTCAGTGGGTTTTATTTGCAGGATTTGCTATTCATATTTTTTATGGAATCGTCCTTCAGATCCAAAACTGGATGTCCCGACCCAAGGGCTACAGGAAAAGAGCCGCCATGGAACAATCACCATTCTCAAAGTATATGATCTACACGGGGCTGGTGATTTTTATTTTCCTGGTCCTGCACCTGAACAACTTCTTTTTTGTGAAGATGGGCTGGGTAGGGCATATGCCACCCCGGTTGGCCAATGGCGAAGAAGATATGGGTACGTTGGTGATGAACTTGTTCCACAACGGATATTATGTTTTTATTTATGTCGTTTTGATCCTGTTCATGGGATTTCATCTCGATCATGCACTGCAGTCGGCTTTTCAGACCCTGGGATTGAATCACCCGACGTACTGGGGGTTTATCAAAGGCCTGAGCCGTGGTTATGCCATTGTGGTCACCCTGGGTTTCGCCATTATTCCTTTGTTCATTTATTTCTTTAAATAGTATCGCCTTATGACCAAGATAAATTCAAGAATTCCGGAAGGCCCATTGGCACAGAAATGGACCCATTTTAAGGAACATCAAAAACTCGTAAACCCGGCTAACAAGCGTAAGATTGATATTATTGTGGTAGGTACCGGCCTGGCCGGAAGTTCTGCCGCTGCCAGTCTCGGTGAGCTTGGCTTTAATGTGAAAGTATTCTGCATCCAGGACAGCCCGCGGCGGGCACACAGTATTGCCGCTCAGGGCGGGATCAATGCTGCCAAGAATTATCCCAACGACGGCGATACCATTTATCGTCTGTTTTACGATACCGTGAAAGGGGGCGATTACCGCGGACGCGAAGCCAACACCTATCGTCTGGCCGAGCTGAGCAACAACATCATCGACCAATGTGTGGCACAGGGTGTGCCTTTTGCAAGAGAATACAGCGGTTATCTGGCCACCCGTTCTTTCGGCGGGGCCCAGGTTTCACGGACTTTCTATGCACGCGGACAAACCGGACAGCAGTTGCTTCTGGGAGCTTACGGCGCCTTGAGTAAAGAAATCAAACGGGGCTCGGTGAAACTCTTTACCCGTCGCGAAATGCTGGACCTGGTGGTGATGAAGGACGGCCGTGCCCGGGGTATCATCGTCAGGAACCTTTTTACAGGCGAGATCGAACGCCACAGTGCCCACGCCGTGTTGCTGGCATCCGGCGGGTACGGGAACCTGTTCTTCCTTTCCACCAATGCCATGAATTCCAATGCCAGTGCTGCCTGGCGTTCGTATAAACGAGGTGCTTATTTTGCCAACCCCTGCTATGTGCAGATCCACCCGACCTGCATCCCTGTTCATGGAGATTATCAGTCGAAGCTGACGCTGATGAGTGAAAGTCTTCGGAACGATGGACGAATCTGGGTTCCCAAGAAAAAAGAAGATGCCGAGCGTGTCCGTAAGGGAGCATTGAAACCCAATGAAATTGCGGAAGAAGACCGAGACTATTATCTCGAAAGAAGATATCCTGCATTTGGTAACCTCGTTCCCCGGGATGTGGCTTCGCGTGCTGCCAAAGAACGCTGCGATGCCGGTTTCGGAGTAGGTCCTACCGGTTTGGCGGTATTCCTGGATTTCAAGGAAGCCATCGGCAGGTTGGGCAAAAGCGTGATCGAAGCCCGTTACGGAAACCTGTTTCAGATGTATGAAAAGATCGTTGATGACGATCCGTACACCACCCCGATGATGATCTATCCTGCCATCCACTATACCATGGGTGGACTATGGGTCGATTATGAACTGCAAAGCACCGTTCCCGGGTTGTTTGTGGCCGGCGAAGCCAATTTCTCCGATCATGGCGCCAACCGGCTGGGGGCCTCAGCGCTGATGCAGGGACTTTCTGACGGATATTTTATCATCCCTTACACAATGCAAAATTACCTTGCTGACCAGATTGCCGTCGGACCCATTCCCACCGATACACCCGAATTTGATGAGGCAGAAAAAGCTGTGCATGAGCGGATCGAGAAACTGCTTTCCATCAACGGAAGCGAAACCGTCGATTCCATCCACAAGCGCCTGGGCCGCATCATGTGGGATCATGTGGGCATGGCCCGCAAGAAAGAAGGCCTGGAAGAAGGCATTAAAATGATCCGTTCCCTGCGCGAAGAATTCTGGACAAAAGTCCGTGTTCCCGGCAACAGCCACGGAGTGAACATTGAACTGGAAAAAGCCCTGCGTCTTTCCGATTTCCTGGAACTCGGCGAGCTGATGGCCCGCGATGCCCTGCACCGCAAGGAATCGGCCGGCGGGCACTTCCGGGAAGAATTTCAGACGCCGGAAGGAGAAGCCTTGCGTGACGACCAAAACTTTATGTATGTCGCAGCCTGGGAATATGCCGGCGATGACAATGAACCGGTCCTGAACAAGGAGCCTTTGGTTTATGAAAACATTGAGGTGAAAACACGGAATTACAAGACTTCTTAAGAGAAAATAACCAGATTTTAAACTTTAAAAATACAGAACAATGGATCTAAAATTAAAAGTATGGCGTCAGGCCGGCCCTAAAGATCAGGGCAAGTTTGTAGATTACCAGGTTCACGATATATCACCCGATACTTCTTTTCTGGAAATGTTCGACATCCTGAATGACGAACTGGTGGAAAAAGGGGAAGATCCTGTGGCTTTCGATCACGATTGCCGCGAGGGGATCTGCGGCATGTGCAGCATGTTTATCAACGGACATCCCCATGGCCCCGAAAAGGCAACCACTACTTGCCAGCTTCACATGCGGAAATTCAAAGACGGCGACACCATCGTGGTGGAACCCTGGCGGGCCAAACCGTTCCCGGTGATCAAAGATCTGATCGTCGACCGGTCGGCTTTTGACCTCATCATCCAGGAAGGCGGATATACTTCTGCCACCACCGGCGGCGTTCCGGATGCCAATTCCATCCCGATCACCAAGGAAAATGCCGACCTGGCCATGGATGCGGCTGCCTGCATCGGATGTGGTGCCTGTGTGGCAGCCTGTAAAAATGCTTCCGCGATGCTGTTCGTTTCTGCGAAAGTGTCTCAGTTTGCCTTGCTGCCGCAGGGGAAGGTGGAAGCCAAAGAACGCGTGAAGAAAATGGTGGCCAAGATGGATGAACTCGGATTTGGTAACTGTACCAACACATATGCTTGCGAAGCCGAGTGTCCCAAAGAGATTTCCATTACCAATATTGCCCGCATGAACCGTCAGTTTATCGGTGCAAAACTGGGCTGATGACAGCCCTGGCAGAATGAAAAATAAAGTCCCGCACCCTGTGCGGCACTTTATTTTTTGTTGGATTGTATGTCGGCACGGTAGCCGCTATTTTTTTACTTTTGAAACCTGAATCAAGGCCTATGCAATTTCAATCAGTTATCGGACAGGAAGCTGTGAAACAGCGGCTTATTGCCAGCGTGAAAGAAAACAGGCTGGCCCATACCCAGCTGTTTCTGGGACCGGAGGGCTCCGGTGCCCTTCCCCTGGCGATTGGATTTG
>JBJKPL010000095.1:0-4155 GCA_046706345.1 Candidatus Sulfidibacterium sp. | reverse complement strand
GCTACGGAGGTTGCCGTGCTGGGTATTTCGGCCACGGTCGCCAAAAATTCGCAGTTGCCCGTCTGGGGGATTCTCGCCTTTCCCCTGTTATTTGCTGCGGGAATGAGCCTGATGGACTCCCTGGACGGCTTGATCATGATGCGGATCTACGACTGGGCGATGATGGATGCCGTCCGGAAAGTGTTCTTTAACATGGTGATTACGGGAACCAGTGTTTTTGTGGCACTGGCGGTGGGTTTGATTGAATGGTTGCAGGTAGCTTCCACCGAGATGAAGGCGCATTTCACCGTTTTCAGTTTCCTGAATAAACTGGACTTCAGTGCTCTGGGCGCTGGCGTGGTGGTGATCATGCTGGTAAGCTGGCTCAGCGCTTTTGTGTATTACCGGAAAGTACTTTCCTGATCGATATCAGGCTTAGCCTGAACCGTTTTGCTTTTTTTCAGCGACGGCAGACGATTAAAGGCCTGCCGAATGTTTCAGAAACCAGCTCTTTTGATTCAATACCCGGCACCTGCAGGAGTTTTCAGGGACTGCGGAGGGGCAATTTTCAGGCGGGTTTTGCTACTTTTTTTCGCGCAGGACCCCTGAAAATGAAGAATTCTGGAAAAGATAAGAATTTCTTAAAGGGAATAGTTGTGGGGTAAACTAATTTTCTTTTATTTTGCGCTTCATTTGAGCGGTAAAACCGTACCGTGTGAAAACCGCCCTGTGAAAAATAAAAAACAAATTCAATGCGATTAAAAAATTCAAACAGGAATCATATTTTCAGTCTGCTGATCGCGGTTTCATTTTTGATCACCGGGTTTTCGGAAGGTCTGCTGGCTCAGGAGCGGCAGGCAACCCATCAGTTCAATCTCAACGATTGCATTCAGTATGCCTTGCAGAACCAGGCGAATGTCCGAAATCAGCAGATCAATGAAAAGATCAGCCGTGAAAATGTCCGGGAGGCTTACAGTAAACTGCTGCCTCAGGTGACAGCCGGAGCCAAGTATCAGTATACCATCAAACGGCAGGTTTCTTATATCCAGGGAAATCCGGTGTTGTTCGGGGTGCCGCAACAGTTTCAGGGTTATCTGACCATCAACCAGACGTTGTTTGATCCCACCGTGCTGGGAGCCACCACTGCCGCCCGGCTGGATGAAAATATGGCCAAAGAAAACACCCGGTTGTCCAAAATCAATCTGGTGTCCAATGTGATGAAATCCTATTATGGGGTGCTGGTTTTCCGTGAGCAACTGCAATTGCTGAATGCCAATATCCTGCGGGATACAAAATCGTTGGAGGATACCAAGCAGCAGTTTCAAAACGGGCTGGCGCAAAAGGTAGACGTCGACCGGATCCAGGTGTTGGTGAACAATGATATCACGGCAAGGAACAATGCCCTGCGGAACCTCACCACCTTGCAGGAGTCGTTGAAATACAACATGGGCATGCCGGTGGAAGACTCCCTGACGATTGCAGGCAGCATCAGTGATTCGTTGCTTTCCGCCGTGTTGCCGGAAAAGGACACTGCCTTTTACAAAAACAGAGTCGAATATCAACAGGCGACCACGGAGCTCAAGGCCACCAAACTGGTGAAAAATACGGTGTTCCGGAGCTACTTCCCGACCCTGTCGGCCTTTTACAGTCTGACGGCCCCGTACAACGGACAGACATTTAATACGTTGTTTGCCGACAAACTGTATCCTACCTCTTACATCGGACTACAGCTTACCATCCCCGTATTTTCGGGCTTGTCCAGACATTTCCAGTATCAGGCCGCGAAAATGAACATGGAGATCTCGAAAAACAACAGGGCCGACCTGAAAAACAGCATCAAACTGGAATACGGAAACTATTACAGACAGTATTTGTCAGACATGGAAAATCTCCGTACCCAAAAGGAAAATACCAAGCTCGCAAAGCTCAATTATGATAATCTGAAAAATCAGTACGATAACGGAGTACAACCGCTCATCGAGGTGCTGAATGCAGAAACGACGCTGCTGCAGGCCCAGGATAATTACATCAATGCGTTGTATCAGGCGCTGGTGGATAAGGTGGATCTGGATAAGAGCCTCGGAAAAATTAAATACTGAAAGCACGAAGACGGAAGACAGAAGACCGAAGATAGATTTGGAATAAAACGAGAATAGAATTTTCAAATGGAATTTAAATTTGAAAAATTGGTTATTTGGCAAAAAGCGATGGAATTTGGAGAGGCAATAAACTCGTTGGCTCACAAGTTCCCTGGCGAAGAGGATTATAATCTGTCTTCGCAGATTAGGCGAGCTGCAGATTCCATTGCTCTGAACATTTCTGAAGGGTCCATCGGGCAATCGAATCTTGAATTCAAGAAGTTTATGTCCTATGCTATAAGATCTTTGGCCGAAGTTGTTAGCTGTCTTCATAAAGCAAAGAAAAGAAAGTATCTTAGTGATGAAGAGTTTCAAAGACTTTACGAGTTTTCATATCATTTGATGAATATGATGGTCGCTTTCAAAGAAAAAATCAGATAGTTTAAAATAAAAATAAAACTTCCGACTTCGGACTTCCGACTTCGGACTTAATGTAGCTTTAAAAAGAAAAACACTTTAATGGAATCACAGATGAAAAAGATTCAATCAAAAATTATAGTAACAGCTGCCATTGTCATTTCCTTTTTTATGGTTTCCTGCGGTACAGGAAAGAAAAGAGGGATGCAGGGCCGCATGGCTACCGTCGTGGTGACGACCGTTGAAAACCGGATCGCACCGGTGCAGGATGAATATGCCGCCACCCTGGTGGCCAACCGGCAGATCACCATGCAATCGGAGGTGAATGGACGAGTGGAAGACATTTTGTTTAAGGAAGGCGGTCCGGTAACCAAAGGTCAGCCGCTGTACACCATCGACAAGAGTTTGTACCAGGCCGCCTATGACCAGGCTGCAGCACAGCTGAACATCGCCCAAACCAACTGGGCTACCGATACCACCGATGCCCGTCGTTACAAAAATCTCTGGGCGCACAATGCGGTGGATAAGATCCAGCTGGATCATGCCATCGCCCAGGTGAATGTGGCCAAAGCCTCTGTGGTGGCCGCCCAGGCCAACCTCGAGAGTGCCCGGACCAATCTGAACCATGCTACCGTCAGGGCGCCGTTTTCCGGCTCTACCGATGTTTCCAAAGTACGGCTGGGCGATGTGGTGGTGGCCTATCAGACCCCGCTGGTCACCATTGTGGACAACAGCAACATGAATGCTGATTTCTTCATTTCCGAAAACGACTATGTTCAATTGGGATCTTCCGATCAAAGCATCCGCGAAAAGTTGTCGCACTTCCGGCTCGTGTTGCCCGACGGGACACTTTATCCCCATAAGGGAGAATTGTATGCCGTAGACAACCGCGTTGACCCCACTACGGGCACAATCATGGTGCGGCTAAAATTTCCCAATCCCGACAATTTGCTGAAATCGGGGATGAACTGCGTGGTGCGGTCCACAACCAACACGACATCGAAGGTGATGGTGGTGCCCCAGCAGGCCATTCAGCAGTTACTGAACGAATATTTTATATATACCGTAAACGATCAGGGTATTGTGGTCCAGCGGAAAGTGGAGCTGGGCGCTGTTTCCGGTAATATGCAAATCATCAATAGCGGATTAAAACCAGGAGAAAAAGTGATTGTGGAAGGAATCGAATCCATCCGACCGGGAGAAAAGGTCAAAACGGTTCCCATGCAAAACCCGTCCTGATTTACCGATTCAAACAGATAAAAACCGGATCCAATGTTTTCAAAAGTATTTATAAACAGGCCCATTACTTCGATCGTGATATCGTTGTTCATCATTATCGTGGGTATCATTTCTATATTTCTGTTGCCGGTGGCACAGCTTCCGGAAGTCACCCCGCCTGTGGTGAGTGTTTCGGGGATGTATACCGGCGCCAATGCCTCTGACGTGGAAAAAGCCGTGGCCACGCCGGTGGAAAACTCCGTAAACGGAGCCACCGACATGCTGTACATGAATTCCACCAGTGCCAACGACGGAAGTTTCTCTTTGAATGTTACGTTCAAGTTGGGATCGGATGTAAATGTGGATGCCATGGAGGTCCAGAACCGCGTCAACCTGGCTACCCCTATTTTACCGGCAGAAATCCGGCAAACGGGGCTTTCTGTGAAAAAAGCCTCTACCGCCA
>JBJKPL010000094.1:0-10465 GCA_046706345.1 Candidatus Sulfidibacterium sp. | reverse complement strand
CCTATACGTTGAGCATGTGGTCGCGGTACAACAGCCGTCAGATCCCCAAGGTGATCGGCTATCGCGGGCAGGGTGCGGATTTTGAGATCCTGAAAAACAGGGAAACGCCTGAAGATCTGGTCGGTTTTTGGTCCTGAGAAACGGGCCCGCTGTCTTTTTACCGGAACGATCCGCCGGAAGGCGATCAAAAAATCACGGATTTAACATTCTTCGGCCCCCAATCCTCATTTTTATTTTTAAATTTGGCTCGTAGCAAGGCCTTTCGGGTTGGAAGACCTGTGATTACAGCTTATCATTCATCAAAAACCATGATCTCATGAAATATTTTTTTACCACGATGATGCTGGCACTGTTGGTGCCGCAAGTGCTTTTTGCCCAGATCGACCGGCGCCAGCGCTATGATCTGAATACCGACAAGGTATTGTACACGGTGGGCTATTCCCATCTGGATACCGAGTGGAACTGGACGTATCCCACAGTGATCGATCAGTACATCAAAAATACCATGACCGAGAACTTTCATTTGTTCAAAAAGTATCCCGATTATGTTTACAATTTTACCGGTTCGCGACGCTACCAGATGATGCAGGAATATTATCCGCATCTTTTTTCGAAAGTGAAATATTATATTCAGCAAGGGCGCTGGTATGTGGCCGGATCTTCTGTCGATGAGGCGGAGGTAAACATTTCATCTTCCGAGTCGGTGATCCGGCAGGTATTGTATGGCAACGAATATTTTCAAAAGGAATTCGGCGTCACAAGCAAAGACTACATGCTTCCCGACTGTTTCGGTTTTATTGCCGATCTGCCCAGCGTGCTGCACTACTGCGGGCTGCTGGGTTTCTCGACCCAGAAGCTCACCTGGCGCGCGGCCGTTCCCATCCCCTTTAACGTGGGTGTCTGGAAAGGCCCGGACGGAAAAGGGGTGATCGCGGCGTTGAATGCCACCGACTACAACGGCAGGGTGGTACCCCGACTTGACAAGGACCCGAAGTGGATCAAAAGGCTCGACGAGGACCAGACCAAATACGGCATCTCTTTCGATTACCGTTATTACGGCGTGGGCGATCAGGGCGGCTCCCCGCGGGAAATTGACGTGAAGAACGCCGTCGGCAGCCTGCACCACAGCGACAGCAAGATCAAGGTGGTGCTGACGTCTTCGGATCAAATGTACAAAGACATTACGCCGGCGATCCGCAAAAAACTTCCGGTGTATACCGGCGACCTGCTGCTGATCGAACACAGCGCCGGCTCGCTGACATCGGAGGCCTACATGAAAAGAATGAACCGGAAAAACGAACTGCTGGCCCAGGATGCCGAACGCCTGGCCTCCGTAGCCGACTGGACGGGAAAAACCGCCTATCCTTTTACCAAACTGGACCATGCCTGGAACCTGGTGTTGGGGAGCCAGATGCACGACATACTGCCCGGGACCGCCATCCCGAAAGCCTACACTTATGCATGGAATGACGAGTTTGTGGCTGCCAACGGGTTTGCCAATGTGCTGAAAGGCGCTGTGGCCGACTTGTCGGAACGGATGAATACAGAAGGCAAAGGCAAACCGGTATTGGTTTACAACCCGGTGGCCCGGAACCGCCAGGACGTGGTGAGTGCTACCCTGGCATATGACAAGCTGCCTGAATATGTTCAGGCCTATGACGGTAACGGTAAAGCGGTTCCAACCCAGATCGTAAACAGGGAAGGCCATCGGCTGAAGATCCTGTTCGTGGCCGACGTGCCTTCGGTGGGGCTGGCGGTATACCATGTTCGGGAAACCTCCCGGCCGACAGCAGAAAATACTTCCCTTTCGGTGAAAGGCCATACCCTGGAGAATGCGTATTACCGTGTGGTCATTGCCAACAACGGAGACATCCAAAGCATCTATGACAAGACGGCAAAAAAAGAGTTGCTTTCGGCACCTTCGCGGCTGGCTTTCCAGCATGAAGAACCGACGCAGTGGCCTTCATGGAATATGGACTGGAAGGACCGTAAGAACCCACCCATCGGTTACATGGACAGCGCCGCCACGGTACAAGTCGTCGAAAACGGACCGGTGCGTGTGGCTATTTTGGTGACGCGGAAGGGCATGCGCTCCTCCATATCCCAACGGATCAGCCTCGCAGCCGGTGCTGCCGGCCAGCATGTGGAGGACTCCAACGTGGTCGACTGGCAGTCGCGCGGAGTGAGTCTGAAAGCCACTTTTCCCCTGACCGTCAGCAATCCCATGGCTACTTATAATCTGGGCGTGGGCACCATCGAGCGCGGCAACAACAATCCACACAAGTTTGAAGTACCTTCGAAGAAGTGGTTCGACCTGACGGATAAAAGCGGAAACTACGGCGTGACCATTCTGGAAGACTGCAAATACGGTTCCGACAAGCCTTCCGACAACCAGGTCCGACTGACCCTTTTGTATACGCCGGAAGTCAATCCGGGCTGGAACTGGTGCCGCTATCAGGATACCCAGGATTGGGGTGAACATCAGATCCGTTATGGCATTTACGGTCATGAAGGCAGCTGGCAACAGGGACTTTCATCCTGGCAGGGAAAAGAATTCAATCAGCCGCTGCTGGCGTTTGAAGTGCCGGAGCATAAGGGATCCTGGGGAAAAGCGCAGTCTTTCCTTTCGGTGAGCACACCCGCTGTGGGAGTGATGGCCTTCAAGAAAAAAGAACAGGGCGGTTATTATGTGGTGCGTGTGAACGAGTTGCTTGGACAAGATCAGAAAGCCGTCACCCTGACGCTGCCGGGAAAGGTCCTGGATGCCTATGAAGTGAACGGTCAGGAACAACGTATCGGAGATGCCAACTTCAGCGGCGACAAGCTGACCTTTGATCTCGGTCATTACACCATCCGCAGCTTTGCCGTAAAACTGGCCGCACCGGCGACGGCGTCCCAACCCGTGGAACAGAAACCGGTGGTGCTGGCGTATAACCGCGATGTGATGAGTTTTGATGACAACCGTCATGACGGGGATTTTGCAGACGGCAACAATATCCCGGCCGAAATGGTGCCGGACACCATCACCAGCGAAGGGATTCATTTTATCATGGGCCCCAAAACCGACGAAAGCAACAACGCCGTGAGTTGTAAAGGACAGGAAATCCAGCTCCCGCAAGGGGATTACACCACGGTATACCTGCTGGCAGCTGCCAATGAGGATACGCAGGGCGATTTTGCTGCCGGCGGACAGACTTTCCCGTTGAAAGTCCAGCAATGGACCGGATTTGTCGGACAGTTCTACAACCGCGAATTTGCACAGGACAGATATACGGTGAAAGCCATCGAAGCGCCGTTTACC
This sequence comes from Candidatus Sulfidibacterium sp., assembly GCA_046706345.1. GTDB lineage: Bacteria > Bacteroidota > Bacteroidia > Bacteroidales > F082 > Sulfidibacterium. The sequence goes on along the minus strand of JBJKPL010000094.1, from coordinate 7,164 downwards.
AAACGCGCCGATATTGCCTGGTTTGCTTCCCATGTGCATCAGGAATATCCATCGGAAAACCTGGCCTATCAGTATTGCTATCTTTACAAATACGCCATCCGTGTGCCCAAAGGATCCAGAAGCATCAAACTTCCGGATAACGACAGGATCAAGATCCTGGCGATAACCGTCGCCAAAGATGACGAAGGGGTTGCCAGTCCCTTGCAGCCCCTGTACGATGATTATTCCGGAAAGTCGAACTTCCACTTTCTGGGAGATCCGCGATAAGGTGGAAAGTGTGGACTCTATCAAATTTTTAAAACAGATTAATTTCGCTGGATAAAGCGTAGGTTCGGATAGATTGTTGGTAAGATGAAGAAGTCGTTTCTGTTGTTTTTTGGGTTTGTTTTTTTTCTGGCCTTCCCTGGCACTTTGTTTTCGCAAAGCGACACGCTTCGTTTTACCTCCACGCCGGTCACGGTTGCCAGCGACACAACGTTCTGGTACAATTATCTTGTCGCTACCAACAACCTAAAATTCGGTGAGGTGACCGTTTCTGCCGAGAAATTGCCGGATTGGCTGTTGCTGAAAAGGGCTGTGAACTACCCGGTAAAAACGCTGGCAGGGTCGCAACAGGGTTTTGCCAACGGCTGGCTCTCACAGGCGTTGTTTCTTTTTCCCGATGACGTGGCCCTGGATGATTCCGGCAATGTTTATGTTGCCGACCTGAACAATGAGATGATCCGGAAGATCACCGCTGTCGGTCAGGTACTGACTCTGGCAGGGTCGGGGAAGATGGGCTTCCGGGATGGCATGGGGTTGAACGCCGAATTTGAAAGTCCGGTATGTATTACCGTGGATCACAAAGGAAATGTGTATGTGGCGGATGCCGCCATCAACCTGATCCGCAAAGTCAGCCCGGACGGCTATGTTACCACCCTTGCGGGATCGGGAATTGCGGGCTATTTTGACGGATCGGCCGCCTATGCCGAATTTGACAACCCTCAGGGACTTGCCGTGGATGATGAAGGCAACGTTTATGTGGCGGACACCTATAACAACCGGATCAGGAAGATCTCTCCGCTGGGAAATGTGACCACACTGGCTGGGTCTTCCATGGGATATGCAGACGGCACAGGAGATACGGCCCAGTTTAACCGGCCGCATGGGCTTGCCATCGACGATTCCGGAAATTTATATGTGGCAGATACCTACAATCACCGGATCCGAAAAGTGACCCCCGGGGGTGTGGTGACCACGATTGCCGGGGGACAGTTCGGTTTTCCCGATGACAACGGGTCGACTTATGGAGCACCTTATGCCATTACGATCGATGCCAGGGGAAACCTTTACGTTACAGACATTGGTGGGCAACAGATCTGGAAAGTTTCTCCTTCGGGAACCGTGGAGAAAATCGGAGGAACAAAGGCAGGTTTTCAGGATGGCGCGCAGTATGAAGCTGAATTCAACGAACCCAGGGGGATTGCCGTCACGCCTTCCGGGAGAAAGATCTACGTGGCCGATGCCCAAAACAACCGGATCCGGGAAATCAATCCTGCAGACAGTATTACGGTTTCCGGAGATCCGAGTCTGCATCTGGGGACTTTCCCGGTGGTGCTGGAAGCCAAGGACGGAATCAATGGCGACAGAACCTTTCAGAAATTTGATATTATCGTTTCCAAAGCAGCGGCACCGGTCCTGCGAACGGTCGCGCCCGCCAGCGGGACTATGGATTTTCTCGTGGGCGGAAATCTGGTGATGACGTTCAACGAAAGCATCCGGAAAGGTTCCGGAAAGATATGGATCCGGGATGTTTCCGACGGGAGTACGTCGGATACAGTGGATGTCAGCAGCAGTCTGGTATCAGTAAGCGGCCCGGTGGTCACCATCCATCCTCCCTCGCGACTGGACAAAAACCGGCAGTATGCCGTGGAGGTGGATAGCAACGCATTTCAGAACCTTGCCTCCACAGCCAATTCAGGCATCTCTGATCTTTCTTCCTGGTATTTCACCACCGAATCCAACCATGCGCCGGTATTCACCTCCCAACCCCCAACGGCTGTGGCGGATACCGTCATGTATCATTACCGCATTAACACCAAGGATGCCGACGGCGATGTAGTCTCTGTTTCCGTTCCCGAACTGCCGGGATGGCTTTCACTGGTGCCGGTACGGGATTCCTCCGTAACCACGGTAGCCGGCGCCCAGGTGGGTTTTTTAAACGGAACCGGCGACGCCGCGGAATTCAATGCTCCCTGTGATGTGGCCGTGGACGGCGCCGGGAATATTTATGTGGCTGACAAAGCCAATCAGCGGATCCGTAAGATCACCCCGGATGGCACCGTGACGACCCTGGCCGGTTCCGGTGTGGCCGGATCAACCGATGGGAAAGGGGCAGAGGCTCAGTTTCGGGATCCGGTGGGTGTCGCTGTGGACGCTTCGGGAAACGTCTATGTCGCCGACAAGGGCAACAATGAAATCCGGAAGATCACTCCGGATGGCACGGTGACAACGTTCTGCGGATCGGCGGCTGCCGGCTTCGCGGATGGCGGACGCTATGTGGCCAGATTTAACGGCCCGTCGGGAATTGCAGTGGATTCCCTGGGCACTTTATTTGTCTCCGATGCCGGTAACAACAGCATCCGGAAGATCACCCCCGCAGGTGTGGTTTCGACGCTGGCCGGATCCGGGACGGCAGGATATGCTGATGGTTATGGTTCAAAGGCAGAATTCAACAATCCCCAGGGTATTGCCGTTGATGATCAAGAAAAATTGTTTGTGGCCGATGCCGGCAACAACCGGATCCGGGAGGTGGATATGTTGGGCAAGGTCACTACCCTGGCGGGAAACGGAAAGGCCGCTTTTGACGATGGCCCCGGCACGGCGGCTGAATTTAATGATCCCGTCGGTATCGCTGCGGATGGAGACGGGATAGTCTATGTTTCGGATGCCAACGATACCAAGGTCCGGAAAATCACACCCTCGGGAATGGTCTCTACCTTTGCGGGCTCGTCCATCGGTTTTTCCGACGGGTTGGGGTATCATGCGCAGTTCAGCTCGCCCTGTGGTTTGGCGGTGGATGACCAGGGAAACCTCTTTGTTGCGGATCTGGGAAACAACAAGATCCGGAAAATTGTCACCCGGGGGGTGGAGCTTACCGGATTAGCCTCTTACAATCCGGGGAATTATAAAGTGACGCTGAAGGCAGCAGATGGTTTCGGCGGCGTGGCGACACAGACCTTTGAGATCGATGCCTCGCTGATCCCTTTTCCACCGGAATTTACCTCCACTCCGGTTACCGAAGTCAGTGATACGACAGACTATGACTATTATATTTCCACCCGGGATCCGAATGGGGAAAGGATCTCGGTGACAGCCGGTGTCATCCCCGACTGGCTTTCCCTGGTGATTCGGGGCGGCAACAAGGTTACGACGCTGAAGAGTGCCCTGGCCTTTGGTTCGTACGATGGCCCCGGCACGGATGCGTTGTTTTTCAATGCCTATGGGGTGGCTGTTGACAAGTTTGGAAATGTGTATGTTTCGGATAACTATCCCTGTAAGATCGAAAAGATCACACCGGAAGGAGTGGTTTCTGTTCTGGCGGGTTATGGTCCGGGTTATGTCGACGGCCCGGGACCTGTTGCCCGGTTTAACAATCCGGCGGGGCTGGCAGTGGATGACTCAGGGAATATCTTTGTGGCCGATGAAGGGAACAACCGGATCCGGAAGATCACCCAGGGAGGCATGGTAAGCACTTATGCCGGATCGGTAGATGGGTACCACGACGGCTTTAGAACCGACGCGGAGTTCAGTGGGCCGGAAGGGTTGACGATCGATGATTCCGGCAATCTTTATGTGGCTGATTCCCGAAATGGCAGGATCCGGAAAATATCGCCTTCCGGGATGGTAACAACGGTCCCAATCACCAGCTTCGACGGCGGGACCGGGTTCAGGAATATGTTGTGGAACCCGGGCGGGGTGGCTGTGGACGACTCCGGAAATATTTATATCGCCGATACCTATAACGATAAAATCAGAAAAGTCACGCCTTCGGGACAGGACATTACCCTGGCGGGTTCGACCTATGGTTTTGCCGACGGTACAGGAGCCCAGGCACAGTTTGACCAACCACAGGATCTGGTGGTGGACGACTCCGGCAATGTCTATGTGAGTGACAGCCGCAACAACCGGATACGCAGGATCACCCCGTCCGGAAAAGTCACCACCTATGCCGGCTCGGGAACCGAAGCCCTGAAAGACGGCTCCGGGGTAGCGGCAGCCTTTTACCATCCGGATTATATGGCGCAGGATGCCGCAGGGAATCTTTATGTGGCCGAAGATGACGGCAGGGTCCGGAAGATCAACCTCCGGCAGCTTGTATTGACGGGAAATGCCCGTGGGCACGACGGAAGTTACCCGGTGATCCTGAGTGCAACCAATAATGACAGCCTCACCACAGATCAGCCATTTACCATCGTGGTCTCGGGCAAGGTGTCGGGGGTGCCGGGTTACGCTGCCGTAGGGTTGAAAGTCTTTCCCAACCCGGTGGTAAACCAACTTACGGTATCTTCACCGCAAGAGATTAGGTCGGTACAAATTTTTTCGCTGCCCGGACAAGAGGTCCTGCAGAAAACCGTTTATGGCAAACAAGTTGTATTGGATGTCGGCTTCCTGCCGCGCGGCACTTACGTTGTTAAGGTCACCACAACCCAACAAACCCTGACACGGGAACTGAATAAAGAATAAGTGGATCAAAAAAAGGATAACTATGACAAGTCAAAATAACGTTAGGTGGGGGATCCTCTCTACCGGTATTATTGCTCATAAACTGGCGGAGGCCATTCCTCAGGCACCGGGATCCGAGATCTGGGGTGTTGCCTCCCGGAACCTGGAAAGCGCACAGCGTTTTGCTAACGAGTTTCACATCAACAATGCGCTGGCACCCTATTCGGAGCTGATTGCCAGTCCCGAAGTGGATATTATCTACATCGGGGTGCCCAACCCGTTTCATTACGAACTGATCATCGAGAGTCTGAATCATGGCAAGCATGTGCTTTGTGAAAAGCCGTTCACACTCAATGCCACGGAAGCTTCGGAATGTATCGCGCTGGCGCGAAAAAAAGGTTTGTTTTTGATGGAAGCCCTTTGGTCGCGTTTTTTTCCGGTCATGCAGGAGGTGAGACAACTGCTTCAGGAAGGAAAACTCGGGACGCTCCATCAGGTGACCGGCGATTTTTTGATCGAACGCGATTTTGATCCGGAACACCGGCTTTACAATCCGGACCTCGGCGGCGGCGCCTTGCTGGATATCGGCGTTTACCTGTTGTCGGTAGCGCAGTTTTTGCTGGGGAAGCCCGAAAATGTTTCGGGAATGGCGCGGCTGGGCCCAACGGGTGTCGATATGCTCGACAACCTGCAGTTACGTTATCCCGGTGACGTGTATGCTTCTCTGGTATGTGGTTTTACGGGGCACAAACCCCATGAATTCATGATCTCCGGCAGCGAAGGATACTGTAAAATACCTTCTCCGTTTTATTGCCCGTCATCCTACATTCTGGGAAACAAAAATTCCGAAAAGTCGTTTCATCTTCCTTATAAGGGAAACGGATACGTTCACATGATCGAAGCAGTGGTTCAGTCGCTACGAAAAGGGGAAACCGGGAACCCTTTGATGCCACTGGAGGAAACCCTTTATCAGATGAAAACCATGGACACACTACGGCAGCAGTGGCAGCTGCAATATCCCGGTGAAAAGCATTGATCCTGTTGGATCTTAAATAGAAAAATCAAAGCTATGTTTGTTAAAGATTTACAAGATTGCGAGGAATTTATGGCGGGTGACAATACCCGGTTAAGAGAATTGTTGCATCCCGACAAGGCGCCGCTGGACCTGCGTTACAGTCTGGCCCATGCGGTGCTGGAACCCGGACTGACTTCCTATGCGCACAAGTTGAGAACTTCCGAGGTTTATTACATTCTGGAAGGAAAAGGTGAAATGCATATTGACGATGAAACGCAAACCGTGACCCCTGGACAGGCGGTATATATTCCCCCCGACTCGAAACAGTACATAAAAAATACGGGTAGCGTTGACCTGAAATTCATTTGTATCGTCGATCCGGCCTGGCGCCAGGAAGATGAGGAGGTATTGTAAACGGGGATTGAAGCGATCCTGAAGAAAGACGGGGGTCGTTTCCGGCTTTTCGGGTCTAGCTTTGCAGTTCCTTTTGCGCTACCGGATGGTTCAGCAGGCTTTTCTTCCTTCCGTAACTAAAATAGATCACCAACCCGATGATCAGCCAAATGACAAAACGAAGCCAGTTGGTATAACCCATTTCCGTCATCAGAAAAAGACAGGTGACCACGCCCAGGACAGGGATGAGTGACAGCCGTTTCAGATAGGTGACCACGACGATGGCCAGGAACGATAAAATGAAAATGAACATGGGGATCTTATCCAGGATGGGGCCTCCCTGGCTGCTCAGATCAAAGAAATTGCTCCAGTAAGCGGGTTCGTAATTCAGGGTGATGAGAACGACCAGTACAAGGATGGCCGGGAGTAAGTAACGCCCATTGATGTAGGGAACTTTAAACCGTCCTTTGGGCAAGTCTTTATTGTCGATAACCAAAATCCCAGCGCTTACCAGGATAAAAGCAAACAGGGTTCCGATGCTGGTGAGATCCGTCACATCTTTCAGGTTGGTAAACAAGCAAGGGATCCCCACAAAAAGCCCGGTGACGATGGTGGCGAAGGAAGGGGTGAGGAATTTGGGGTGAATGCGTGAAAAAGCCTTGGGTAACAGGCCGTCGCGGCTCATGCTCATCCAGATGCGGGGTTGTCCGATCTGAAAAACCAGCATCACGCTGGCCATGGCCACGATGGCTGCGGCAGCCACCACACCGCTCACCCAGTTTAATCCGACCTTATGGAAAACAAAGGACAACGGATCGCCGACAGCCAGGTGTTTGTAATTGACCATGCCCGTCAGCACCAGCGCGATGAGCACGTATAGGACAATACAAATGGCCAGCGCATAAAAAATGGCCCGGGGCAAGTCGCGGGAGGGGTTTTTGCATTCCTCGGCCGTGGTGGAGATCGCATCAAAGCCGATAAAGGCAAAAAAGACGGCGGAGACGCCTTTCAGCACCCCCGCAATGCCGTTGGGGGCAAAGGGACTCCAATTC
>JBJKPL010000093.1:0-5401 GCA_046706345.1 Candidatus Sulfidibacterium sp. | reverse complement strand
GGGCTATTCCAGCCTCTCGGATCATCAGGGCGAAACCCGACCGGCGTGGAATGCCATCAGCAGCTACCAGTCGGCGATCATCACCCAGCCTGCCTCAGGGAACATTTACGGCAACAAAGTACCCATTGAAATTTTTCCCAACGACACCATCAAAAAAATCGACATCTATGCCGACACGACCCGCCTGGCCCAACTTATGCCCACCGGCGGTTATGTCACCGATACCCTTGATTTTAATGCCCTGGATAACAAAGCTTTCAAAGTGATCTTTTATTGCTATGACCGTCAGGGTAAGTTAGTAAAGGAAGAATCCAGGAGCATCCTGGTGGCCCCTTCCGGGATCACCTTACCCAAGATTGAGATCACTACCAGTCCGGATTTCTGGCAGACCGGTATACTAGACGTTACCTACAACATTACAAAATCATCTGATTTTACTACAAATTCCGAATTGGATTACGCTTATTATCCACATACGGGATGGGATTACGGCCAGGCTTCCCACACTACGATGCCAGCAGGCAGCAACTTCAGCTTCAGCACACGGTACTCGCTGGCATCCAACGTCAATGCGATCACCCTCGGGGCCGCCTTTAACGTGACCTTCAACGACTTTTCCAAACGCATTGTCAAACAATTGACATTTTCACGTGCCGAAACCACGACGGGGATATTACAAAAGAAGTCTCCGTCTTTCCGGGTTTATCCTGACCCGGCTGCCACTAAAGTCTCCGTGTCAGCGCCAAACAATCAAAATCGGGGAAACTTCAGCTACGAAATCCTCAACAGTACAGGCGCCAAAATCCAGGAAGGAGAAGCCACTTTTGATCAGCCCATCGATATTCACAGGCTGGCAAACGGCCTGTATTTTATCGGCATCCTGACCGGTAAGGATCATCCGGTTTTTCGGAAATTATTGATATCACAGTGAACCGAAAACCTGTATCGGCCGAAACAGGTCACCCGGAAATTAGATTTAGTAACTTTCCTGAAAAGTAATCATCAAATTGTGTTATTGCGGAGCCATGAAGGGGCTTTTGCAACAAAGGGGGAAACTATTTCAGTTTCTTGGAGAGCGCCCGGTAATAATCTGCCTTTTTCTTATTGGTGAGTCGGCCATAGATGTCGCTCAGATATCTGGCGTTTTGGGAGGTACGTTCCAGCGGGAAGAGCGTTTTGAAATAGGCCAGCGAACGTTGGTAGTTACGCGTAATGACCTTATAAGCAGCGATCAGTTTGGCATATTGCTGATAAGTATGATTCTTTTCGTAGGCTTTGTTTTCAGCGCGATAGGAATTTTCCGCCAGCCAGAAGTATTTCTGGGCCAGATAATCCAGGGCTGGCACGTTTTTTGGCTCTTCCTTCAACACGGCTACAGCCAGCGTGTCGGCAATTTTGGTCTTATTCAACCCAACGTATGCCTTAAGGACGGCGGTACGGTACCCGAGATCAGATCGGGTGGTGTCGGGAAGTTTCGGCCACAGGGCCAGCGCTTCCTGCCAATTGGTGGCTTCAATCTCATCCAAAAACAGCCGGTTGCGGTTTGCCACGATGTCCTTACCCTGGGGATATTTTTTTACGTAGGCATCCAGTGCATCCATTTCCTTGGAAAGGTTATTAATCTTATGATAGATGTGCGCCAGCAGGTTGTAGGTAGTATCATTTTCGGAGGCCGTATAGCGGGCGTCTTCAAGATATTTCTGAGCCAGGCTTTGTTTTCCAAGCTTCAGGGCGGCCAGCCCGGCTTTGGTAAAATACGGGCATTTGACGGCTTTGTTCCGTTTTATGTAGGTATTGATTTCTTTAGTCCAGATCTTCAGTGCTTCGGCATAATTTCCCTGGTTGTATGCGATCTGGCCTTTGTCTTTTCTTTTGGCCAGGGCGGAATAGGAAGAAAATGTAAGGGCAAGGGTCAGTATCAGGGCAACCTAGAAAAATTTCATCTGTCTCAACAATCTGTATTTAAAGGTGAAATGGAAGCACCTTCGGGATCCCGTCTTCCAGAGATAATTAAGATGTTCCGGTGTTAAAAAGCGACAAAAGTAGAACTTTTTTGTTTTGGCGCCCGGAAACGATTCGGCGAAAAGATTATTTTTGCAAAAAAATCAGAACATGGATTTAAGTAAGATATTGTCAATTTCAGGAAAACCCGGACTTTATAAACTGATCGGCGAAGCCAAAAGCAATCTGGTGGTGGAGTCGTTGCTGGACGGGAAGAGAGGCCCGGCGTTTCCCCATGAACGTATCAGCTCGCTGAAAGAGATCAGCATTTATAGTGCCAGCGAAGATGTTCCGCTGAAGGACGTTTTCAAAAGTCTGCATGATGTCCAGAACGGACAGCCGGTGGACAATGTCAAGAAAATGGATTCCAATGCCCTGAAGGCACTTTTTGAGAAAGTCCTGCCTGACTACGACAAGGATGCCGTTTACACTTCGGACATGAAAAAGGTTTTTACCTGGTATAACCTGTTACTGGAAAAAGATCTGCTGGACTTCACCGAAGAGGCAGAAGAGGCTCCTTCTGAAGACAGCGCCGAGGCTCCGGCAGCTGAATAAGCTTATGTTTTACAAACCGGTCATACGCCGCTTGTTGGTCCGGCTGCAGCCGGAGCGGGTGCATCATCTTGTTGCCACCTTGCTGAAGGCCGGTTTTGCCATGCCTGTTGTCCCGCAGCTCATGCGGGCCATGACTTCCGTGCGGCATCCTGCCTTACGGCGGAAGTTGTTCGGGTTGGAGTTTCAGAATCCGGTAGGCATTGCTGCCGGCTTCGACAAGGAAGCCCGCCTTTTCCGCGAGCTCGACATCCTGGGATTCGGGTTTATGGAAGTGGGGACCATCACCCCCAAAGGGCAACCCGGCAATCCGCAACCACGTCTGTTCCGATTGCCGCTGGACAAAGGACTGATCAACCGGATGGGCTTCAACAACCAGGGGGTGGAAGCCGCCATAAAAAGGCTCCGGCGCCGCAAACCCGGCATGATCGTCGGGGGCAACCTGGGAAAAAACACGCTGACACCCAACGAAACGGCAGTGGAAGATTATGTGATCCTTTTTGAAAAGCTGTTCGACCATGTTGATTATTTTGTCATCAACGTCAGCTGTCCCAACATCAGCAACCTGCAGGAACTGCAGGATCCTGAAGCATTGCTTGAAATTGCATCCCGGCTCCAGGACCTCAACCATACCAAACCGCGACGCAAACCCATTCTTATCAAAGTTTCTCCCGATCTGAATTTCGGGCAGCTCGACGATGTCATCGACATTGTCCTCAAGACCGGAATCGACGGGGTGATTGCCGTAAATACGACGATTACCCGCAAGGGTCTTGCCACTCCTGAATCAACGGTAAAAGCCATCGGACGCGGTGGTCTGAGCGGAAAACCCATCGCCGAAAGGGCTTTGGAAGTTGTACGGTATCTCAAAGAAAAATCCAATCATGCCTTTCCGGTGATCGGGGTTGGTGGGATCTTTACTCCAGAAGATGCCTTGAAAATGCTGGACGCCGGCGCCGACCTGATCCAGGTCTATACGGGTTTCATTTACGAAGGCCCTTTTATCGCCAAAAGGATCAACAAAGCCATCCTGAAAAAATCAAGTCAGGGAAAAAGCCTTTAAAGGGAGGCTGCTCCAAATCCTTGCCGGTTCCTTCCGCGCCATTTCTTCCTTCATCAGTTTCTTGATAAAAAATCCACGGACGATTTTCCGGAACCAAAAATCTCTATTTTTGGTTCATGAGACTTCGAATTTTCACCACCCTGATCATATTACTGACGCTGGTTGCTTTCACAAACACGGTGGAAGCACAGTATTATCTGAGCGGGCAGGACCCGGCCTCGGTAAAATGGCGTCAGATCGACACGAAACACTTCAGGATCGTTTTCCCGCAGGAATACGATTCGGTGGCGCAGCATTATGCCAACCTGCTGATGCTGGCCACACCGCATGTGGCGCAACCTTATCTGAAACAGGCCCGCCCCCTGACCCTCATTTTGCACAACCTGAGCACCCAGGCCAACGCCATGGTTTCACCGGCGCCTTACCATGCCGACATTTTCGACATCCCTTCCCAGGAGATCTATGCCCAGACCTGGCAAAAGCAGCTGGTATTGCACGAATTCCGCCATGCCGTTCAGGAAAGCAAGATGCGCCAGGGATTGGGGAGTGCCCTGTACGCAGTGCTGGGAGATCAGGGCACCGCCTTGTTGATGTTTGCCCTGCCCCAATGGTTTATTGAGGGCGATGCCGTTTACAGTGAAACCATCCACAGCAACAGCGGCCGCGGGCGGCAGCCTGATTTCATCTATCCCCTGGAGGCACAAGTGCTGGGCAAGAAGATCTATCCCCTGGACAAAGCCCAGTTCGGCTCCTTTCGGGATTTCGTTCCCGACCACTACACACTCGGATTCCAACTGGTACAATTCGGAGTGCAACATTACGGGACGCCCTTGTGGAACAACGTCCTCAACGAAGTGGCCCGCAGATCCTATACCCTGTTCCCTTTCTCGATCGGCCTGCACCAGACCACACACATGGGAAAAGTGAAATACTATCATCATGTGATGAACGATCTCAAAGGGCGATGGGAAAAGGAAAATGCACAATATCAACCGCCGGATTTTAACACCATTCCAACGCAAAACCGTTTTTATTCCAATTACCGTTTCCCGCAGATCTTAAAAAATGGCCATCTCATTTTCGAAAAATCTGGTCCTGATGACATCAATCGATTTGTGATGGTGACCCCTGCGGGAAAAGAAACCCGGTTGTTCACACCAGGCTTTGATTATGATCAGTCGCTGTCGGCCAACGACAGTCTGATCTGCTGGAATGAAATGGATTTTGATCCGCGATGGAGCAATCGGGATTATTCAGATATTAAAGTCTACAACTATCGTACGAAAACGCTACGGCGAGTGACGCACAAAAGCCGCAATTTCGCACCGGATCTTTCACCGGATTCAAAATACATCGTGGCAGTCCGCGTGGATCTGCAGGGCCGCAATTTCCTGGATATCCTAAACGAACAAAGTGGACAGATCGTTCAATCGTTCCATACGCCTGACAATCTTTTTTTCCTGACCCCGCACTGGTCTTCCGACGGAAGCCATGTGGTCGCTACGGTTTTGGGCGATCATGGAAAATCACTGCTATGGCTGAACGTCAGGACCCTGCAATACCGTTTTCTGCTTCCTTTCTCCTATTCCGAAATCAAATGGCCGGTGAGTTATGGCGACTGGGTAATCTACGATGGCGGATACGAGGGCAAGGACAATCTCTATGCAGTAAATATCCGCAGCGGAAAGATCTACCGTTACCTGGATGCCCGGTTCGGTGCTGTGGATGCCAATTTTTCTCCCAATGGGAAGCAGGTTTATTTTGCCCATTACACCGCCAACGGTT
>JBJKPL010000092.1:0-3219 GCA_046706345.1 Candidatus Sulfidibacterium sp. | reverse complement strand
GGTTCAGGTAGAACTCGAAGAACAGTATTTCCCATTCCGGGATACGGCTTATCTCGACAATCAAACTTATGTTTTCAGGAAAAATCTGAATGCGCTGGACGCCAGTTTCTGGTTTAAGATCTTCCCGGCAAGCGTGGGGAGCGTCAAGGATATCCCGGTGCATTTTGCCGAAAATCTTCTCGTTGATGACATTGACGGCGGATTTTCCATGAACCAAAAGGGCACGCTGGTGTATTTTTATAAGATCTCCCGCCTCACCTTAAGCAAGATCTACACATATTCCGCCGGTCTCGGCCGGACATACGCGGATTATACCTTCGATCTCTTGCTGAACAATTACCTGAAGAAAGAAGTTCCCGCCGCGAAACTGGAAGGCAGATTCTGGCATTACGACCTCATATACAACCGGCCTTATACCGGCCAGGCCGACCGGTTTGTGGAACTCAAACAGTAATTATTTTCGATTTCTGTTTCCGGATACGTCTATAAATCCTAACTTTGTTCTCAATGAATGAGATCCTTATATACGTCCCTAAAGAAACCAACCGGGTGCGCTATGTGTTTAACCTGGTTTTCGATAATTTATTAAAAGTCAAACACAGCCTCACCACCGACCTGGACTTTTTCCAGTCGGCCGACCTGCCTAAAATGATGTACGGCATCAAGGCCCATACCGACGATCTCTTTTTCAGGGCCCACGGCGTGTTGTTTGAAAGAGGCGTTCGTAATTTTGAATTCAATTTTTCGGAATATGGAGGATATCCTACTTTTTTCCAGGTCTATGATACCGATTCCGTGCTGCCCTTCGACATTTTTGCTGCGATTTTTTACCTGGTAACGCGTTACGAAGAATATTTGCCTTTTGTCAGGGACAAACACGGCCGTTTTACGGCCCATCTGAGCCTGAGTAAACAACTGAACATCCTGGAAAAACCCATCGTGAACATCTGGGCGCTGGAGATCAAAAAAATCATTTTAGACCGTTATCCCGAGTTTGCCTTCCCCGAAAGGAAATTCCGGTTTCTTGCCACCTATGATGTCGATTCTGCCTGGGCCTTTGCGCAAAAGAGCCTGTTCCGCATCGTGGGCGGATATTATTTGTCGCTTAAAAAACTGGATTTTAAAGAAATGGCGCTGCGGACCAAAGTCCTGCTGGGCAGAAAAAAAGATCCGTTTGACACTTTCGATTTGCAGCTGGCCTATCAGAAGAAATACAAGCTGCGGACCCTGTATTTTTTTCTTTTCAGCCGATACAGCCGGTATGACAAGAATATCAACATTTACAACCGGAAATTCCGCCGGTTGGTAAAATGGATCGCCGATTATGCCACCGTCGGTCTGCATCCTTCGTATTACACCAACGAACAGCCCGATTTGCTGAAGAATGAGCTTTCCAGACTGGCAGATCTGCTCAAGATCGACATCCGGCACAGCCGGCAGCATTTTCTCCGGCTGATGTTACCGGATACCTATCAAAACCTGATCGAGAATGACCTGCAGGAAGATTATACCATGGGGTATGCCGGTGCACCGGGATTTCGCGCCGGGATTGCCGATACCTACCGCTTTTATGACCTGGCGCTGGAGGTAGAAACCAAACTGAGGATCCATCCCTTTGCCGTGATGGACGGCACCCTGCGGGATTATATGTATCTCTCTCCCGATCAGGCCATTGAAAAGGTAGGGCAGTTGATCCAGGAAGTGAAAAATGTGAAAGGGACTTTTATTTCTGTCTGGCACAACGATGCCCTCAGCGACGAGAACCGGTGGAAAGGGTGGCGGCGTGTGTATGAAGCCCTGCTGGAAATGGCGACGGCTGAGTAATATTCGAAAAAACATTCCCATGATCCATTATCTTTCACACAAGGAAATCGATAAGCAAAAATGGGACTTTGCCGTCAAACACTCGTTCAACGGCAACATATATGCCAATTCGTGGTATCTCGACCTGATCCATGAAGGCTGGGAAGCGCTGGTGGAGGATGATTATGAACGCATGATGCCGCTTACCGGTGGAAATAAATGGGGCATCAACTACCTTTTGCAACCTTTTTTTGCCCAGCAACTGGGTGTATTTTCCAGGAACATACTCACCGGCGACCATGTGGCCCACTTCATCAAAAACATCCCCCGCAAATTTGCTTTTGTCCAGGTAAACCTGAACATCCACAACCATCCCGACCTGACGGCACCTTACCGGTTGGTGGAAAACAAAAACTATTTGCTGGATCTGATCCACGATTACAGAAAACTTTCGGCCCATTATTCCCAAAATACCAAACGGAATCTGAAAAACAGCCTCAAACAAGAACTGAGCCTTTCCAAAAACCTGAATCCCAACGAAGTGATCGATCTATTCAGACAGAACCGCGGGAAAAAGATCAGGCACTGGAAGGATGCAGAATACCAGCGCTTGCTCAGGGTGATGTATGCTGCCATTCACAAGGGGAAGGGCGTTACTTACGGCGTTTATTCCGCCCACAATCAACTTTGTGCAGCCGCTTTCTTTCTGCTGGAGCATCAGCATTTGATATTTCTGTTTTCCGGCAGCGACGAAACCGCCCGCCAAAACGGCGCCATGACCTATTTATTCGATAAGGTGATCGGTGAGTTTGCCGGTACCCAGGTCGTTCTTGATTTCGAGGGTTCCAACGACAGGAATCTGGCGCGTTTTTATCAGGGATTCGGGGCCAAGGAAGTTACCTATAATATATTGAAATATAATATTTTACCCTACCCGCTGAAACAACTGACGAATGCCTGGTTTCGTTATGCAAAATAACGGAGGCACAGATTCTTGAAAAGTTTCTGTGGTGGAAGACCGGATTTTGGCATTAATCCATTATTTTTGTAGCAACAAGAGAATTATGACTGTAGAATTAGGAAAGAAAAACTCGGTTTTAAATCAGTTTATCTCTGAGGTACGGGATGTGAACGTTCAATCGGACCGGTTACGGTTCAGGAAAAATCTGGAACGTATCGGGGAAATTTTCGCCTATGAAATCAGTAAGGAGTTGGAATATACTGAAAAGGAGGTGGTTAAGCCTCTTGGTACTGCCAAAGTGAATGTGCTGAAAAAACACCCGTTGCTTGCCACCATCCTGAGGGCCGGCCTGCCGTTGCACCAGGGTATGCTGAATTATTTTGACCATGCCGGAAATGCATTCGTGTCGGCGTACCGGAAATATGATCATCACGAGGATTTTATCATCAAACTGG
>JBJKPL010000091.1:0-9424 GCA_046706345.1 Candidatus Sulfidibacterium sp. | reverse complement strand
GGCTTAAGCCCTGACAGGGTTTCCTCCCCGCGGGGAGGAAAAGGAGTGCTTCCGGGTTCATCGCCAGGACGATTTCTCTGAGCGGGGGATTCCCCTATAGGGATCAGGATTGGCGAAGGTCCTCATGAAACGCAGGTGACAAGGTGGCTGCGTGACCCTTTTGAACCTTTGAACTTCTGAGCCTTTGAACTTCTGAACCCTTGATCTTCTGAGCCCTCCCACCGGCTGCCTCTCGTTTTGCCACCGATGCCTCATGGGCCCTGAGTCATAAAAAAAGCCGGTTCGAATTTCGAACCGGCTTTTTTTTTATGGGTGTTTTCTTATTTTTTCTTCACCGCATCCACGATGGCTTTGAAAGCCTCGGGGTTGTTCATGGCCAGGTCGGCAAGGACCTTGCGGCTCAGATTGATTTCCTTGGCGTGGAGGCCGCCCATGAATTCCGAGTAGGACATTCCATAGAGGCGGGTTCCGGCGTTGATCCGCTGGATCCACAAGGAGCGGAAATTTCTCTTTTTTGTTTTCCGGTCACGGTAGGCGTAGCTCAGGCCTTTTTCGTATGCATTCTTTGCAACCGTCCAGACGTTTTTCCGGCGACCAAATTGTCCTTTGGTCTCCTGCATCACTTTTTTCCTGCGTGCTCTTGACGCAACAGTGTTAACTGATCTTGGCATTGTTTTGATGTTTTTTCACTATAGCGTTCCCAACAGGGAAACTTATCGGGCTATAGCAAAGTTTAATAATAATTTGATTAACCCTGGATCATGCGGCGGATGTTCTTTTCATCCACTTTGTCGATTACTGTGAAGTAAGTCAGGTTGCGTTTCCGCTTGGTGGACTTCTTCGTCAGAATGTGACTCTTGTAAGCATGCTTCCTTTTAATTTTACCGGATCCCGTCAGACTGAATCTCTTCTTTGCTCCGGATTTTGTTTTCATTTTTGGCATTGCTCAAAATGATTTAAATGAATAATATAACTAGTTTAAAAAATTCCTATTTCTTGGATGCCAGCATCATGATCATCCGTTTTCCTTCCAGTTTGGGGAGCTGTTCGACTTTAGCCACTTCTTCCAGCTCCGAGGCAAAGCGCAGTAAAATGTACTCGCCTTTTTCTTTGTAGACGATGGACCTTCCCTTGAAGAATTCATCCACCTTGATTTTCGATCCTTCTTCGAGGAATTTCATCGCATGTTTGAGTTTAAAGTTGAAATCGTGCTCGTCGGTGTTGGGTCCCAGCCGGATCTCTTTGACCACGACCTTGGCCGATTTGGCTTTGATTTCTTTTTGTTTCTTTTTCTGTTCGTAAAGAAACTTTTTATACTCCATGATCTTGCACACAGGAGGATTGGCCTTGGGTGAAATTTCTACCAAATCAAGCTCCAATTCTTCTGCTTTGTTTAATGCATCCCGAAGCTGATAAATGCCGGTTTCTACATTGTCACCCACCAGCCGTACCACGGGTGCCGTGATCTGCTTGTTGATCTGATGGGGATCTTCTTTTTTTTCAAACCTGGGGCGATAACCCCTGCCTCTGTACTTTGCTATAGTGCGTTCCTCCTTTGATTAATGACTAAATAAGGTTCTCTTCGTCCTTTTTAATTAACGTTACAAATTCCTCCACGCTCAGGGTGCCCAGGTCGCCGGCACCATGTTGGCGCACCGACACCGAGCCGTCGGCCTCTTCTTTCTCGCCGACAATCAGCATGTAAGGAATTTTTTTCAGCTCCGCATCCCGGATCTTTCTTCCCGCTTTTTCGCTGCGATCGTCTACCAGGGCGCGAATGTCAGAATTTTTCAGCAAAGTTAAAACTTTTTCAGCATACTTCTGATATTTTTCACTGATAGGCAGAATTATAGCCTGGGTGGGGGTGAGCCACAGCGGGAAATTCCCGGCGCAGTGCTCGATGAGCACGGCCACAAAGCGTTCCATGGAGCCAAAAGGCGCGCGGTGGATCATCACGGGACGGTGTTTTTCGTTGTCGGCACCGATGTACGACAGGTCGAACCGCTCGGGCAGATTGTAGTCTACCTGGATGGTTCCCAGCTGCCATTTGCGGCCCAGCGCATCACGTACCATAAAGTCCATCTTCGGTCCGTAGAAGGCGGCTTCACCGTATTCGATCACGGCATTCAGCCCGCGTTCCCGGGCTACTTCCTTGATGGCGTTTTCGGCTTTCTCCCAGTTTTCGTCGGAGCCGATGTATTTTCCCGGGTTTTCCGGATCGCGCAACGAGATCTGAATGATGACGTCGCTAAATTTCAGCGCTTTGAAGATCTGCTGGATGATGTCGATCACCCCGTTGAATTCGTCTTTGATCTGATCGGGGGTGCAGAAAATGTGGGCATCGTCCTGGGTGAATCCGCGCACGCGGGTCAGGCCGTGCAGTTCGCCGCTTTGTTCGTAGCGGTAAACGGTACCGAATTCGGCGTAGCGCAGCGGCAGTTCCTTGTAGGAGTGCGGACTCGATTTATAGATCTCGCAGTGATGCGGACAGTTCATGGGTTTCAGGAAGAATTCCTCGCCTTCCACCGGCGTTTTGATGGGCCGGAAGGATTCTTCGCCGTATTTCTGATAATGGCCCGAAGTCTTGTACAGGTTCACGTTGCCGATGTGCGGGGTGATGACCGGGCTGTAGCCGGCGCGTTTCTGTACTTTCTTCAGGTATTGTTCGAGCCTTTCGCGCAGTTCGGCGCCTTTGGGCAGCCACAGCGGGAGACCCAGGCCCACGTTCTGGGAAAAGGTGAACAGCTCCAGTTCTTTGCCCAGCACGCGGTGGTCGCGTTTCTTGGCTTCCTCGAGCAATTCGAGGTATTCGGTCAGCTCTTTCTGTTTCGGGAAGGTGATGCCGTAGATCCGGGTGAGCTGTTTGCGTTTTTCATCGCCTTTCCAGTAAGCGCCGGCGAGCTTGGTGAGCTTCACGGCTTTGATAAAACCGGTGTCGGGGATATGCGGTCCGCGGCACAGGTCGGTAAAATGACCGCTTTCATAAAAGGTGATCTCGCCATCAGTCAGCCCGTCGATGTGCTCGAGCTTGTATTCGTCGCCTTTGTGGGTGAAATAATTTTCAGCTTCTTTTTTCGAGACTTCCTTGCGAACGTAATGTTGTTTTTCGCGGGCCAGTTCGAGCATTTTCTTTTCGATCTTCGGGAAGTCCTTGTCGGAGATCTCATAGTTCCCGAAGTCGATGTCGTAGTAAAATCCGTTTTCGATATCCGGTCCGATGCCGAATTTCACGCCGGGGTACAGCAGTTCGATGGCTTCGGCCATCAGGTGGGCCGAAGAGTGCCACAGGGTGGCTTTCCCGTCGGGATCGTTCCAGGTGAGCAGCTGGACTTCCGCGTCTTCGTTGATGGGGCGGGTGGCATCGACCACTTTGCCGTTCACCTTTGCGGACAGCACGTTGCGTGCGAGGCCTTCGCTGATCTGCTGTGCCAATTCCAGTGCAGTCGTTCCCTGGTTGATCTGCTTTGTTGAACCGTCTGGCAGTGTTACGTTTATCATGCTACAGAATAGATATCAAAAAATTGGGTGCAAAGGTAAGATTTTTTCTGAAATTTACATGGAGAAACCTGTTTTCTTAACATGTCGAAATACGCCAGCCAGGAACGGTTTTTCCGTTCTTCCCGGAAGGCCGTTCTTTTCATCCCACCCACGACGTTTCGTTTTTTTTACCAGGATCCGCCGGCGCCGCCGCCGCCGAAACCGCCGCCGCCAAAACCGCCGAACCCGCCACCGAAGCCGCCACCGCCACCAAACCCGCCGCCGCCGGAAAAGTCATTCCAGTTGCCGCGGTGCATGCCCCCGCCCAACAGGCTGCCCAGCAGGAAGGCCGACCAAAAGGACGTCCCCCGGTTGCCCACGCTGTAAGAGTGCGCATTGCTGGCACGCATCAGCACCACCACCAGGATGATCACCAGAACGGGAACCAGTCCTGCCAACGGTGGTGTTTTGGGATGCATTTTGTTGTAGCCCTTGGCGCTGATCTCGCCGGAGGCGATCTTCATCACTACATTCACCGCCTTATTGATGCCTCCGTAATAATCCCCGGTCCGGAAGGAAGGGATCATTTCGTTGGAGACGATGTTTTTACAGGTGGCGTCAGGAAGGGCTCCCTCGAGGCCGTAACCGGTGGCAATAAAGGCCTGTCCGCGGCTGTCGGCCGTCTTGGGCTTGATGAGGATCACCACGCCGTTGTCGAATTTCTTTTGGCCCACACCCCATTGTTCGCCCAGTCGGGTGGCAAAACTGTAGGGTTCCAGGCCGTTGAGGGTTTTAACGGTCACCACCACGATCTGGTTGGAGGTGGAGTCGTTGAAGTAACGTAGTTTATACTCCAGCGTGTTGACTTCGCTTTGGGTCAGGATTCCTGCCAGGTCGTTCACCAGCCGCGGCGGATTGGGCCGTGGCGGGATGTCAGAGGCCCGCAACGGGGTCTGAAACAGGAAGAGCACTCCCAGCAGAAGCCAGAGTATATGAATTCTTTTCGGGATCATGAGATTCTTTCTTTAACGGTCAAATGAAATTTCGTCCGGCAATTCATTAATGTCGTCCGAATGGTGGGGGAATTTTTTCTTCAGATGCTTGCCGGCTTCCAGGATGCCCAGGGTCAGTCCTTCGGTGAATTGGTTTTCACTGAATTTTTTTCCCATCATTACCTTGATGTCGTCCCAGAAATTTTCGGGTACCACCTGATTGATGCCCACATCGCCCAGGATGGCAAACTTCCGGCTTTTTACGGCCAGATAGAACAACACGCCGTTGCGCAGTTCGGTTTTGTCCATTTTCAGCTTTTTGAACAGAAAAGCCGCCCGGTCGAGCACGTCCGCCTTGCAAAAAGTTTCGATATGAACCCGAATCTCCCCCGAGGTATCCAGCTCCGCGTTAAGGATGGCATTGACAATTTTTTCCTGATCTTCGGCTGAGAAAAACCTTTTGGCTGATGGGCTCATGATATAACGATTTAATTAAAACTTGACCTCAGGCGCTTTCTGGGCGCCGGCTTCGGCCTTGAAATATGCTTTTTCCTTGAAGTTGAACATACTTGCAAGGATGTTTTTCGGGAATAAGCTGATATACGTGTTGTAATCCTGTGTTACATCATTAAAGCGCCGCCGTTCCACGGCGATGCGGTTTTCGGTACCTTCGAGCTGAGACTGCAGTTCCAGGAAGTTCTGGTTGGCTTTCAGGTCGGGATAGCGTTCCACCACCACCATCAGCCGCGACAGGGCCTGTGACAATCCGGCCTGAGCCGATTGAAAGTTCTGCAAGGCCTGGGGCGTGAGGTTCTTGGCATCGATGTTTACCGAAGTGGCCTTGGCCCGGGCTTCCACCACGCCTTCCAGCGTTTCTTTTTCATGGGTAGCATAGCCTTTTACGGTATTCACCAGGTTGGGGATCAGATCGGCACGACGCTGGTAGACATTTTCTACCTGCGACCATTGGGCGCTGACCGCCTGCGATTTGGTGACGAAGGTGTTATAGGTATTTTTGATCCAGCCGTAGAACAGCAGTACCACCACCACTACGACAATAATTGCGATCCAGGATTTTTTCATTCTTTGTGATTTAAAGCTAAATTAATTTAAAAATTACCAACCCACTAAATTACATCAAATATTGCTTCCCGCGAAGGGAGAAAACAGGAGCATTCCGACCCGGGGCCGGAATGCTCCTCAAACGTTTTAAAACTGCTATTATTCAACGATATGGACGCTGCGTTTCACGAAGGCGTCCAGCTCCTTGCCCTTGAGCAGGTTTTTCGACAACCGGGCCAGGTCATAGATCTGCCTGGCGATCTCATCCTGGGCATTTTCTTCCTGCAATCCCAGGATCTTTCCCATGAGCGGATGGTTGGCGTTCACGGCCAGCGTATAGGAATCCGGCAGTCCGCCGAGACCCATCATGGGGCTTCCGCCGATGGCTTCCATGTCTTTCATGCGGCGCATGAACTCATTTTGTGTCACGGTGACAGGCAGGTCGCTTTCGCTGAGGTTCTCGAAACTGACTTCAAAATGCGTCTTGTCGATGCAGCGTTCGAAAACGGCCTTCAACTTTTCTTTTTCCTTATCGTCCAGCTTCGACGGCGCCTCGTCTTCCTTGACGATCAGCTTGTCGATGGTATTGGAGTCGACACGGGCAAAAGACGTGTCGGTGAACTTCTGCTCCAGCGAATTGATAAAATGCGGGTCCAGCACGCCGTCCATCACCAGCACATCATAACCGCGGTCTTTGGCGGCCTGAATGTAGCTGTATTGATCGTCGGTATGGGAGGCATACAGATAAACAAGTTTTTTGTCCTTGTCGGTCTGGGTTTTTTCCACATGCTTTTTGTATTCCTCGAAGGTGAAGTATTGATCTTCCGTGTTTCTGAGCAGCGTGAATTTCTCGGCTTTTTCGGCGAACTTGGGTTCGGAGATCATGCCGTATTCGATGAAGATCTTGATGTCGTTCCATTTTTCCTCGAAGGACTTCCGGTCGTTTTTAAAGATCTCGCTGAGCTTGTCTGCCACCTTCCGGGTGATGTAGCTCGAGATCTTTTTCACGTTCTGATCGCTCTGCAGATAGGAGCGGCTTACATTCAGCGGGATGTCCGGCGAGTCGATGACGCCGTGCAGCAAGGTCAGGAACTCGGGCACGATGCCTTCGACGGAATCGGTCACGAACACCTGGTTGCTGTAAAGCTGAATCTTGTTGCGCTGCAGTTCATAGTCTTTTTTAACCTTCGGGAAATACAGGATCCCTGTCAGGTTGAAAGGATAATCCACGTTCAGATGGATGTGGAACAGCGGTTCCTCGAAAGTATAGGGATAGAGTTCTTTGTAAAAGGCTTTGTATTCTTCGTCGGTGGCGTCAGCAGGGGCTTTTTTCCACAACGGGTTGGTGTTGTTGATGATTTTGGGGCGGGTGACTTCTTTGGTTTTCGGATTGCCTTTTTCGTCCTTTTCGCCTTCGATGGGCTCGTGGATGGTTTCGGTTCCGAACTGAATGGGTACCGGCAGGAACTTGCAGTATTTGTTCAGCAGTTCGTTGATGCGGTATTCTTCCAGGAAGTCCTTGTTGTCATTGTCGATGTGCAGGATGATGTCGGTACCGCGTTCATTTCTTTCCACTTCTTCCATTTCATATTCCGGACTGCCGTCGCATTCCCAGTGAACGGCTTTGGTCTGTCCGCCTTTTTTGTAGGTCTTGGAGACGATCTCTACTTTTTCGGAAACCATAAAGGACGAATAGAAGCCCAGGCCAAAGTGGCCGATGATGGCGTTTTTCTCCGCTTCGGTCTTGGTTTTGAATTTCTTGACGAATTCCTCGGCGCTGGAAAGGGCGATCTCGTTGATGTATTTGTTCATTTCGTCGGCGGTCA
This sequence comes from Candidatus Sulfidibacterium sp., assembly GCA_046706345.1. Lineage (GTDB taxonomy): Bacteria > Bacteroidota > Bacteroidia > Bacteroidales > F082 > Sulfidibacterium. The sequence goes on along the minus strand of JBJKPL010000091.1, from coordinate 2,067 downwards.
TGCCGATGCCACGGTCCTTCACGGTCAGGGTTTTGGCTTTTTTATCCACTTCGATGTGGATGGTCAGGTCGCCGAGTTCCTCCTTGAATTTTCCCAGCGCTGCCAGCGTTTTCAGCTTTTGGGTGGCGTCCACTGCGTTGGATACCAGTTCCCGTAAAAAGATCTCATGATCCGAGTAAAGAAATTTCTTGATGATCGGAAAAATATTTTCCGTTTGAATTCCAATCTTCCCTTTTGTTGCCATATTTTTTCGATTTTATGATTCAACTAAATTTTATGTTCACCTGAAATCAAACCCTGTGCCATGAGGGATGAGGTGACATTTTGTCCCGCAATCGGGTAATGGTGAATGCCAAAAACCGGGAAAAATGATCCTACCCTTTACTTTCAGTAGGTTTTCGACAATGGATTGATGGGATACGGTCTGGCACTTTATCCCGAAAGAAAATAACTTTAACAATTTTAGTTGTTGTTATAAACAACTCATTGTCATAATAATAAGTTTATAATGCGGACGGAAAGGAAAAAAGGGGTCCCGGCGGGCCGCGTTTCTTATCGATGGAAAAGACCTCTGTTGTGGAGATCTGAAAGCCAATGATTTCAATTCAGACAAAAAAGTGAAAAAAATACCCGAATTCGGGACTTGATTGCCTTATTTTTATACAGTACTTTCACCAAAAATTTTAAAAAAACGGAATGATTTGTCAAAGCAGAATAGGGATTTCCTTTCAAAAGTGAAGCATCTGAAAATGCCTTTTTAACCCATAGAAAATTAGCCGCTTTCGCCATGGACTCAGACCCTAAAATATTGATTCTAGAAGATCGAACGGACAACGCCTTAAAAATCCAGTCGGTTTTGGAAGATGCGGGATTTGAGGTGGTAGGAATTGCACAAAACAATGGGGAAGCTTACGAATTGTTCCATAAAAATCCCATCGATCTGCTGGTATGCCGTATCGAGCTGGATGGCGGCGAATTGGCGATCCAGTTCGTCAAACAGGCCATGAAGAGAAAAACCGTGGCCTGCATATTTATCACCTCGCTGGACTATGATGGGCTGGTCCAGAAAAACATACAGAACCTTCCGGAATTTGTCATCACGATGCCTTTCACCGAAAAGCAATTGGAAACCGCCGCAAAATGCGCCCTTCATAGATTTGACTGTCTGCCGCATCAGGAAAATCAGCCGGTACCGACCGCCCGGGAACTGGACATCATCCTCCAGCTTGCCAAGGGTAGATCAGCCAAAGAAATTGCCGACAAACTTTGCGTTTCCTATGAAACTGTTAAATCCCACAAGAAAAATATTTTCCGGAAGTTTAATATCTCCTCAGGATACGAAACCGTGGCGCTGGCATTTAAAAATCAATGGCTGTATCTGTGGTTTTCTCTGGTCGGCATGCTTGAGACTTTCGTTGAGCTGCTTCTTGAACCCTTATAAAGAGCGTTTATTTCCCTTCCTTTAAATTTCCCTCCACTAATCATTTACCGTAAACCGGTTATTCCGGCTGAAGATTCCAAAATCAGCCCGTAGTTGAAATGAAGTTCGCCGAAAATAGGTCTTTCGCAGATGGATGCCTATCCCGGTGTCAACGCGTAGAGAAATTCCCCTTCAAAGCACGACCGAAATTTCCCCCTTTCGGGGGATTGTTTGACCTGGCGGGTTGAAGTAGATTTGCTTTAACTAAACACAGATCTTCGAAAAAGGGCTGCAAGCGTGGTTTTTATGAGCAGGGACGCCCGATACAAAATGTTCCTGATGTTGCAAATCGATGATGCCGAAATGATTTTTTATCAGTAAGAAGGGCATTTGGGTTTTGCAATTTGATGTTGTCTGATTCAACAAAAAATGGAATTATTGGCAAACCTTTTACTAACCCAATCTAATACTTCTATGAAAAAACTATTCTTAATGCTTTTGGTAGCAGGGCTGTTTGCCAGCTGCCAGAAAAAGACGGCGACTGAGCCGGTAAAGACTCAGGCCGTAAGTTTTGGGGTACAACAAATCGACCCCTACGGCTTAAAAGCCGGCCCGGTGAATGACACCATTATCTGTGTCGATGCCAT
>JBJKPL010000090.1:0-10170 GCA_046706345.1 Candidatus Sulfidibacterium sp. | reverse complement strand
GGCGGTTGATGGATCTTTCCGGTGATCGGGTCAAAATCGTAAATCGAAAAGATGAACGGATACAAACAGCCGTCCCAACCCACGGCGTCAAAAGGATGACCGGCATAATAATAGGGGAAAAGCGTATCCCTTCTTTTGATCTTCACAAGAAACTCTCCTTCTTCCTTGAAATGTCTTTTTAATACCGGGCTTTTGATATCCCGTTCATAATAAGGAGCATGCTCCAGCAGTTGTCCTTCATCGTTTTTATAGCGCTTTGGAAACCGGATGGGATGGTAGGATTCCACAATAAAAAGGCGGTTGTCATCCCCGTCAAAATGAAGCTGATAGATGGTTCCTCTCGGGATCACGATCTGGTCGCCTTTTTCAAATGGTAATGTCCCATAAACCGATTCCATCACCCCTTGTCCCCTGTGAACGAAGATCATTTCATCGGCCAGGGAGTTTTTAAAAAAATAATCTTTCATAGATTGCCTTGGAGCCGCCAGGATCAGTTCCACATCATCATTGAAAAGCACCGGTTTTCTGCTTTTCACATAATCATCCTCGGGCACAATTTTAAAGCCGCTCAACAGGCGGTGCTGCATATTGTCCGTTACCGCAATTTGTTTTTCCAGGGAAATGGATTTCCCGATCTTCAAAATGCGTGTAGGAGGAAATTCATGATACACAATGGAATAGATGTCTGAAAAACCTTCGGTTGAAACCAGCTCTTCAGCATATAACGTCCCGTCATCTTTTCTGAATTGCGTATGCCGCTTGGGCGGGATTTCCCCTTGTTTCTGATAATGAGGCATTTTTATTTGGATTTAATAAAAATTATTTACAAAGTTAAAGAATATTCTGCTAACGTTTGAGGAAATGAAAAAAGCTAAAGAAAAATTAAAAGAGTCTGGCAATTGATAATCTGCGGACGTACGGTCGAACAGTAGTGAGACGATCAGACAGCTGTAAGTTTTCCAAAGTTTTGAAGACTTCTTTTTGTTGACCATCTTTATAAAACCACTTAACGCAAAAATGGTATAAGTTCCTTTAAACAATCCCCTATCTTATTAAGCCGTAGTAAATAAGTTAAAAATACACCTGAAAACTTTCATTTTTGAAGACTTTTTTGTATGTTGGACATAACAATTTAAAAGACAAACCCGACATGCCTTGTGTGCTGAATATATTTTGGTTCCCACCATGATGGCAGGATATTTGCTTGTTTAAGAGTACATGCCCTAAACGGTTTAAACAAAAAATTTCTTTCGCTACAAAAACTACTTAAAATTTATTACGATGAAAACAACGTTAAAAATTCTATTTCTCAGCGGACTTATCGGGCTTATGGCTTTTAGCTGTGGACAAAGCAATACTGTTTCGCCTAATCCACATCCGGGCGATAGCTTGAGCGCAAAAGAAGCTTTTCCCAATCAGATTGGTGATAGTTGGACGTATTCGGTGTTAGACAGTACCACAATGAAAACACAGACTGTTGTTGTAAAAGTAGTTGGGGACACCGTTTTTAATAACGGGGAAAGTTTTAAAATTTGGGAGTATCGTTATCCCGATAAAACCGATACGGGATATGTTAATATTGTTGGAAATACGTTAAATTTAAATACAAAGGATAGTTTTTACAATACAAAGTACATTTTTCCTTTATATCCCGGTAAATCATGGCAGTCAGGAACAAGAGGCATTTATCACAATTCTACAGTCGAAAAAATTGACTCCATAAAAGTTCCTGCAGGCTCTTTTAATGACTGTTACGACATCCGAACAGAAATTGCTGCGAATAATTATGCATTAATTGAAGACTCTTGGTTAAAACCAAAGGTAGGGTTCATTTACAAACGTAGTTGGGAACATAATATTGGCTATTTTGATATAAAAATTTGGAAATTAGTTAGTTATGATACAATAAATTAAATACAATTATGAAAAGAAGCTTTATTTTTCTTATTCTTATTTTAGTGTTTAGCATACTTAAAGGTCAGTCACTTTAGATAAATATGCGGTGCCCGCCTTTAAAAAGACTAATGACACAACTTACAAACTCTTAAAGGAATCCTCGATTTTGGTAACCCCAAATGTTACAGCTGCCCAGTATTTTGGTGGACAAGATATTCAGGTATTTCCGTCCGGTACTTCTCAGTCTGAGGTTCATATTTCTCTTAATTTGGAAACGCCAACTGAGCTATTGATTAGTGCCAATACACCCTATCAACAAGGATGGTATTATAGTGATAATTCAGCTAATACCTGGACCGGTAGTAATAAACTTCCTGATTATTCAACAGTATGGGGGGATCCTTCTACTGCATTCAGTTCAAACGGAAACTTATTTATCTCGACTATAGCCGCTTTTGCTAATGGGTATCTTCTTTACAAATCCTCGGATAAAGGACAAAATTGGACTGTTTATAGAGGATATTCTACAAGTGATTTTTCTTTTGATAAAGAGATGATAGCTTGTGACGATAATCTTAATAGTCCATATAAAGACAATTTATATTGTGCATGGACAGAATTCAGTAGTACAGGAGCTATTAGTGTTATGTTCAATAGGTCCGTCGATGGTGGGAGTTCATTTTCACCACCCATTGTCTTAGAAAACGGATTTGGCCAGGGAGCAAATGTTCAAACCGGGCCAAACGGGAATGTTTATGTTTGTTGGGCTAACTATGGTACCGGTACTATACCTGCTAATGGTATCGGGTTTACGAAATCGGTTGACGGAGGTGCAAGTTTCTCGACTTATACTGTCGCTTTTCCATATTCCGGAATTAGAGTTTCAGGGCCGGATCCTACTTTTAATTATATTAATATGAATGATTTCCCTTCTATGGCTGTTGACAAAAGTTACGGTTCACATAGGGGAAGAATTTATATTACATATCCGGCTAAGGAGAATGGCAATGGAAAAGCTATAATTCAGGTTCGGTCTTCTGATGATGAAGGGTTAACTTGGTCTGGTCCTTATACAGTGAGTATTCCGAATGGGAGGCAAAACTTCTTTCCCTGGATTGCAGTGGATGATTCAACAGGTACAGTGTGTGTTGTGTATTATTCGTTTGATTCAATATCGGGTTGGTCCACAAATACCTATATGGCCTATTCCAAAAACGGGACTGTATGGAATAATATGAGAGTCAGTGATGTCAGCCACATTACGGATTCTATTAGTAATCCGGCTTTCAAAACTGGCTATGCGGGTGATTACATTGGAGTTGCCGCTTATGGAGGAAAAGCATACCCTGCCTGGATGGATGACAGGAACGGTACCTGGCAGGTTTATGTGTCCCCGGTTCATTTTGTTTTCCCTACAATTTCCGGACCGGATGTCGTATATTCTACTGCGAACTATGTAGTTAAAAACCCAATTCCCAATACTAACGTTACTTGGTCTGTTACTCCTTCCGGAGGAGATTTGTATATAGTTTCTCAAAATAATGACACTGCTGTAGTTGGAAATCACCATTGGTATACTTCAAACTTTACTCTTAATGCCACAATTAAAGATTTAAATTCAGATACATTAGGGATAACCAAAACCCTCATGGCAAGAAGTTGTCCATCAATTTCCGCCACCTATACAATGCAACCCTGTCATAACCAAAACGGGATATACAACCAACCGTTCAATCTGGATGGTACGCCTAATTTTATAGATTACGGGTGCCCCATTACTATTACATTCACTACAAGCGCAACAATCTCATTTCAACTGACAAGCGGGACGCCTTTGACCTGGACAAGCGGGACTGATTACTTATATGTGGCTATTAACAGCCCGGTTACCTTTTCTGTCAATTTTGCCGGAGATGATGGCGGGTTATGTACAAAAACCATTCTTTTGATGCCAACCGGTACTTACTATACCTATTCGTTGTCTGTGTCGCCCAATCCGGCAAGCAGTACGTTGAATGTTAATATAAATACTGCTATTACAAATAGCGACACAACAACAGTAGCAGCAAATACCCAAAGCTCTCCTTCAGAGGCAAAATCTCGTTTAAAACCAAATGATATATTGAAACAAAACACTGTGATCGAATTATATAATATGATCACAAGCAAGTTGACTAAACGATGGAATTTTGCCAATGGACTTAATTACCAGCTAAATGTATCCGGCATACAGCGGGGAATGTATATTATGAAAGTGTATAAAGGCGATTTACAACTGACTTCAAAAGTGATGATTGAGTAACTATAAAATATTTTCATCTAATCTTAAAATTACTGAATTGTCTGACTATAGTACAACAGTAGTCTGACAATTGTTTCTCCATTTCCCTATCTTTGCACTCTCAATCGCAAGGTTATGGCAATGGACAACATTCACATCAGGAATAAAAGGGCCTCTTTCGAGTATTTCATACTCGAAACTTATGTGGCGGGGATTGTCCTGACGGGAACGGAGATCAAGTCGATCCGTAACGGCAAAGCCAGCCTGGCAGATTCTTACGGCTACTTTGAAAACGGGGAGCTTTATGTCAGAGGCATGCACATTGCCGAATACAGCTACGGTACTTATAACAACCACCTGGCCAAACGCGACCGTAAACTGCTGTTAAATAAACGCGAGCTCAAAAAACTGGCGTTCAAGGTCAAGGAAAAAGGGCTCACGCTGGTGCCCATCGTATTGTTTATTAATGAAAGGGGGCTCGCCAAACTGGAGATCGGGCTGGCCCAGGGAAAACACTATTACGACAAGCGTGAGGACCTGAAGAAAAAGGATTCACAGCGGGAAATTGACCGCCATTTTAAAAGATAACCGTAAGTCATACAGTTGTCATACCCTAGTCAAACAATTGTTTGACCACAGTCTGACTATTGTCTGACAATCGTCTTACTCCCCGGAAGAAATACTGCACTTATAACCTTTTACCAAGCTCCAGGAAAGGAGATTATTTAAACCCCCGTTCCTTCTTAATGGCTTCGTAAGCTTCGTTCACCTTTTGGAATTTCTTTTCGGCGGAATGCTGCACTTCTTCGCCCAGGTGTGAAACCAGGTCAGGATGGTATTTCTTGGCCATCTCGCGATAAGCCAGTTTCACTTCATCGTCGGTGGCATCCGGCGAAATCTCCAGGATCTTATAGGCACTGTCGGTATCTTTCACAAACATGGCCCTCAGCGACTGGAAATCGGCAGCACCGATGCCCATGGCTCCTGCAATCTGGCTGATCACATCGGCCTCGGATTTATCCACTTTTCCGTCTGCCTGGGCGATGCCAAACAGGTAATGCATCAGTTGCAGGCGCGAGGAATAGTCCATAAACCGGCCGATCTGGCGGCTGACATCCATCACATTGATATCGCTTTTCAGGATCTCGCCCAGCATTTTGATGTACTGTTGAGAAGCTGCAACGCCAAAATTCTGAATGTAAAAACTCTTGACATAATCCAGTTCGGATTTTCGGACGGTACCGTCGGCCTTCATCACAGCAGCCGTCAGTACCAGGAGGCTGACATTGAAATCGCCGGCACGGGTGGGCGCGCCCATGCCCAATCCCTGGCCAAACTGCCCCCGTTCAAACATAGATCCCAACGCAAAACCGAGGATCCCTCCGATGGGTCCGTCGAATGCCCAGCCCAGGGCACCGCCGATCCATTTGGCATAATTGTTATTCCCATGGGCCCCGTTCCCGCCATAAGGATTGTTGGACGGTCCGTTTCCATTTCCTCCTTGGGTATTCGTGTAATTCGTTGAATGGGTTCCAGTATTTTGTTTCGGGGCAGATTTCTGCCACTTCTTGATGTAATAAATGGCTACTCCGATCAGCAAAAGAAAAAGTAAAAAGCTCATGACTCAAATTAAAGCTGCAAAAGTAAAAAAAGTCAGAGTATCGCAAACAGTAGTCAGACAATGGTTAAACCTTGGTCAGACAATGGTCAAACAGTAGTGGCAACAGTGACAAATACCCATCACCTCCCGTCGTCTAAATTCATTACAACAAACATCCAGAAATTCAAACATCAAAACATCCAGACATCCTAAGAGGCGTCTACCAGGTATTCCGATTCCTTGAATTTGATGCCGTAGGTTTCCAGTTCTTCCAGGATGGGTTCATAAATTTCGGGGGTCACGGGGCGGTGGATGCCTGTTTTGCTGATCTTTCCAGTGGCGAGCAGCTTGGTAGCAATACCCAGCGGCAGGCCCACGGTTTTGGCCATGGCGGTCTCTTCCTGATTCTCGCCGATGAGGGCCATGGCCGAGACGATCATTTTTGTTTCATTTCCGAGCTGGTATTTGAACTCGTGTTGCATGATCAGCATGTCTTTGTCATCCGGATCAAGTTTCCATTTTTCCATGATGAGTTTTTGCAGGATCTGTGCCGGCGTGGCATTTTTCAGTCCGATCTTCCTTTTGTCGAAGATCCCGAGCCATTTCAGTTTTTCCATCACCACCGCATCGGCGGCATCCACGCTGTAATTCTGAAGCTTGATCTCCACGGGGACGCTGGGTTCATATTGCATGAAGGAGTTGATGAAATCACGGTAGGTCATGTTCTCTGAGTTCTCGATGTGGTAGGTATCGTCGGTAGCGCCCAGTTTCACGAAAACGTTCCAGGCTTTGGCATATCCGGGCCGCCGCAAGGTGCCGCGGTACATGGTCGGAATGTCTTTCAGCCCATAGATTTCCCGATAACTCAGCGAATCACGGTTGGCATAGGCTTCGAATTCTCCGTAGTTCAGGATTTTCCGCTTCAGCGTCCTTTCGAACAAACGGTAGTAAGGGATGTATTTATAACTCCCCTGCTGGATGAATTTCGAAACGCCGTTCCCGGCCATGACAACATTCCTCGGGTTCCATGTGAGTTTGTAATTCCACGGATTGTTATCGCTTTCCGGTGCCACCAACCCGCCGGTAAAAGAATAAAACGAGAGGATCTCCCCTCCCAGTTTCTTGATGCGGTGGATGACACGCATGGCCGACATGTGATCGATGCCCGGATCCACGCCCAGCTCCATCAAAATGGGAATCCCCGCCCGTTTTGCCAGCGCGTCGTAGGGTTTCATTTCTTCGGTAACATAGGAAGCCGTAAGCATGGGCTTGCCCAGGGCCACACATTTTCCGGCTACCAGATGGTGCATAAATGCAGGCAACATGGAAACCACGATGTCGGCGTGCCCGATGGTTTTCGTGCTGGCTTCCTCGTTGTTGATGTCAAACGCGATGGCTTTGCCCCGGCCATGGCCATGGACTTTCTTTGCGGCCAGGTCTTTATCCAGATCGGCCACAACGATTTGCCAGTCATGCGCATCGGAATTTTTTAAAAGATACTGAATCAAACTGGTGGTGGATAATCCCGCACCCAAAACCAAAATTTCTTTCATAGGACTTAATTTTCAAGGTAAATGATCACAGAAACGCAAAAATTATGAACGGTGAATGCTTGTCAGAACAACAACATGAGGGGCCGGTCCGGATCAGTCCAAAAACTGTTTCAGATACTCGTATTCGGGGGTCAGTTTTCCATGATGCAGCACCATGGCTCTTTTCAACGGGGCGGGAATGTTCAGATCCTGGAACATCACATCCAAATCTGCCGTTACAAGCTGGGAGAGATTCGGGATCAGTGCCTCGCTGAATGCGATGGAAGATTCCCGCGGCAGTTCACTGGGCAGGATGTCCACAGCCATCACCGCAATCCCATCTCCTTCAAAACCCGATTGCGGTTCACGGGTAACGGGATTGTAAACGAATACCGGGTTGCTGATGGGGGTACCCTTATGCGTAATCTCCACAGAGCCATCCGGATCGCAGGTAATATCTCCGATAACCTCTAACTTTATCTGGTGCTGCTGATGGGCTTTTTCAAGGTAGTCTTTGGTCACGATCCGCGGATAACGGTCGTCCCAGTACATGCAGTTCATCAGCACGGAAAGATGTGGCAGGTATTGTTCGAAAATCCCTTTGAATTTTTCGGGATGGTCATAATATTCCTGGAGTTCAAAGGCTTTACCCTTCGAAACGGGTTTGGCCAGGTGTTCCTCGCGGAAGACCACTTTGAAAATCACGTTGGCGGGGATCTTTTTCTGTCCTTTGAGCTTCAGCAGGTCGACAGGCGAAATCTCCATCACCGGCAGCAGGTTCAGGATCTCCTGTGCGCCACCGGAAACATGTCCGTAGCCTGTGATGCCTACCACCAGGGGTTTTAGCACCTCCGGAAGGCCTTTCATGGCAATCTCCTGCCCTACTTTCGACACGGCAGCCTTGGCCTCTTCCAGGGAGTCATAATGATGCGACTGCTGCAAATTCAGGAATGGCGTCCGGATACCCCTTACATTCAGGCGCTGGCCCAGGGACCACAGCGAGTTGATCATCCCGGCCAAACCGGCAAACCTCCCGAAAAAAATCAACCGCCGCCCTTTTTCATCCACGATACGCTCATAATCGATCAGATTGATCTTATGCTCCATCATGCTTTTGAGCAGGGGCATGTTGTAGGATTGACCCTTCACGGTATGACTGAAGAAGAGATAGGTCCCGTAAGGTTTGAAATAATCCAACGGCATTTCCTTCACGCCCAGGATGATGTCGGCATCCAGGGGCTCCCGGGTAACCAAAGCTCCCGCCTGGCGGTATTCATCGTCTTTGAAGACCCGCTTTTCGGAAGTGATGACTTCTACTTCAATACCATTGTCTGTGAGCAGTTTTACATGTTTCGGGATTAAAGGAACGCGTTTCTCCAAAACGTACTTATCTTCGTAACGAATTCCAATTTTATGCCTCATATTGTCCATTTATTTCGAGGGACAAACTTAGCAAATTGGGGTGAGAAAACCCGGAAAAACGCCTAAGATTTAACGATTTTAAATAAGTCGGGCGCCAAGGTCCTCCATCAGAACAGGATAGGAAGTCCTTCCGGCAGGGGATTCATTTTTCCTTATTGCAAACGATTGAATCACTCTGTTGGGTTCCCTTGCTGCCCGGGCGGAGGATTTTGCGTTTTCTTAACCTCACCGGTCCCCGTGCAACTCCCTTTGCTAACAGGATTTTGCTATCTTTGTTCCCTCGAAAACGGAATGCATTTCTAAATCATTAAATAATTCAAAACAAAATGTCTAAAACGAAGAATGTTTATCTCTTTGGCGATCGTAAAGCCGAAGGGAACGCACAGATGAAAAACCTTCTTGGAGGTAAAGGTGCCAACCTTGCCGAGATGAACCTGATCGGAGTGCCTGTTCCTCCGGGTTTCACCATCACGACAGAAGTTTGTACCCTGTACAACGAAAAAGGACGCGATTATGTGGTTGAGCTGATCAAAGAAGAAGTGACCAATGGAATTCACCACATCGAAAATATTATGGGAACCAAATTTGGTGACCAGAACGATCCGCTGTTGGTTTCGGTACGTTCCGGTGCCCGTGCTTCCATGCCCGGCATGATGGATACCGTGCTGAACCTCGGCCTCAACGACAACGCCGTGAGCGGAATTGCCAAAAAATCCGGAAATCCCCGTTTTGCCTGGGATTCTTACCGTCGCTTCGTACAGATGTACGGCGATGTGGTGCTGGGCATGAAACCCGAATCCAAAGAAGACGAGGATCCCTTCGAAGTGATCATTGAAGAAGTAAAAGAAAAACGCGGCGCCAAACTCGACACCGAACTGTCCGCCGACGACCTGAAAGAACTGGTGGCGATGTTCAAAGCCGCCGTAAAAAAACAAACCGGAAAAGATTTCCCCGAAGATCCGTGGGAACAGCTCTGGGGCGCCATCATGGCGGTCTTCGACAGCTGGATGAACGACCGGGCCATCCTGTACCGTAAGCTGAACAAGATCCCTGACGAATGGGGTACCGCCGTCAACGTGCAGGCCATGGTTTTCGGTAATATGGGAAACAACTCTGCTACGGGTGTGGCTTTCAGCCGCGACGCCGCTACCGGCGAGAACCTGTTTACCGGAGAATATCTGATCGATGCTCAGGGTGAAGATGTGGTGGCCGGTATCCGTACCCCGCAACAGATCACCAAAGAAGGTTCCTACCGCTGGGCCAAACTGGCCGGTGTCAGTGAACAAGAAAGAGCTTCTGTTTATCCTTCACTGGAAGAATCCATGCCTGCCGTATACACAGACCTTTTCCAGACCCAGAAGAATCTGGAAAATCACTACCGTGATATGCAGGACCTGGAATTCACCATTCAGGACGGTAAATTGTGGCTGCTGCAGACC
>JBJKPL010000089.1:0-8013 GCA_046706345.1 Candidatus Sulfidibacterium sp. | reverse complement strand
CGTCGCCCGAGATACTGAATACCAGCGGCATGTCGGGATTGCTTTTTGAATCGACGATGTCGATGGGAAAATCGGGGGAATATTTTTTAATCGACACGGGATTAACGAGGTCGTTGTAACATCCCAGAAATTGAGGCATCCAGTTTCTGGGTTTGGTAAACCCGTGGCCCACATGAGCCAGCTCCACCAGTTTGGCGCTGGAAGCGGAATCCATAAACTGCTGATAGGAACCGGGTGGGCAATCTTCATCGTACTGGCCGTCCATTACATTAATCGGAGTATCCAGATCCTTGCGGGGTTTGACCACGAATTGTCCGGGGTTGCCGGTAGCGGCATAATGCAGACCGCTGCCTTCGCAGAGTTTCACATGGGTACCGAAACCCGGGCAGAATCCCAGGGCAATGCCGCCTTTGTAGGTTCCGTTGGGCGCTTCGGCCAGGAGCATGTAAACCAGGGTGGCACCCGATGAATAGCCCGCCAGGATAGGATTATGATAGGTATCGAAATTGAATTTGGTCTGCAGATAGCGGCTCAGCGCTTCGAAATCTTCCGAAAGATAAACACAATGTTCCTTGGATTTTTGAACCGATTTCCAGTAATGGGGCACATCGATCCCCACCACCAAAGCCCCTTTCTGGGCCAGGGCTTTCGCCATACCGATCACGCCATATTTCCAGCCGGCATCTCCGCTGAGAAAAAATACAAGCTCTTTCGGACTGACGGGTTTATACACCGTGAGGGTGCCGAATTTTGCTGAAGGAAGGGTTTCCACTTTCACGGATTGGGCATATGCGCCGGTGTACATCCACAAAAGCAAACTGATGAATAATGCTCTCAATGTCTACTGATATTTAATGATTTAGACCTTCAAAAATAGCGGCGCAAAATACCTAATTTTTTCATCGAAAAATCAGAGTTGCATTTTCAATTTCTTAAATAATGTAAAGAAATTCGATCCGGGCCTTTCAGCCTGGCAGGGAGGATCGGGGGAGCCTTCCCTTTCGGTAAAAATACCTGTCGACCGGTGATTTGGTCTTCCTGAGGTAAGAATTCTATTCCGGGATCTTATAAACGATGGAAGTGATGTTCATGCCGGCACCCACCGATGCCAGCACGATGTACTTGCCGGGTGTCAGTTTCTGTCCTTCCATCTCGCCCTTTGTGATGATATCGAGCAACGTGGGCACGGTAGCCACGGAGCTGTTTCCCAGCCAGGAAATGGTCATGGGCATGATCTCTTTGGGGAAGGAACGGTATCCGTACAATTTAAACAACCGCTGCACAATGGCTTCATCCATTTTTTCATTGGCCTGGTGAATGAGGACCTTGTCGATGTCTTCGATGGAAAGTCCGGCCTTGTCGATACTTTCCTTCACCGTATCCGGCACATGAGTCAGGGCATAGTTATACAGTTTGCGGCCATACATCTTCAGATACACTTCGTTGCCGCTGTATTTGGGATTATAGGAACTGTCCATCCAGAGTTCAAAAGCATGTTCGATGGTGTCGCTGCGCATGCTGTGCGAAATGATCCCCACCCGGTCCTCGGTTTCCACGGCTTCGACGATAGTGGCCCCGGCGCCGTCGGCATAAATCATACTGTCGCGGTCATGCGGGTCGCAGATGCGGGAAAGCGTATCGCCGCCGATGACCATGGCCCGCTGGGCATCGCCGGATTTGAGGAAGTAATTGGCCTGGATCATGCCCTGAACCCATCCCGGGCAACCGAAAGGAAGGTCATAGGCAATGGTTCTGGGGTTTTTGATACCCAGCTTGTGTTTCACCCGGGAAGCCAGCGTAGGCACCTGATCGGTGTGGCGGTTGGAGGCCGGCACATCCCCGAAATTGTGAGCAAAAATGATGTAATCGAGGCTTTCGGGATCAACGCCTGAAGATTCCAGTGCATCTTTGGCGGCAAAATATCCCAGGTCTGAGGCGACCAGATCGTCGGTGAGATAGCGACGCTCCCGGATCCCCGTAATTTTCTCAAACTTCTCGATGATGTCTCCCGGATCATTTTCGAAAGATTCACCGTTCTCGTTATAGAACTTAAAATCCAGAAAATGGCTGTTTGAAATTTTTTGGGTTGGGATGTACTTTCCTGTACCGATAATCACAGTTTGTCTTTGACCTTTCATTATTCTCATTTTTAAACCAAGGGGGCAAATTAAAGGAATAAATTCCAAAAATTACCACCCAAAATGGATGTTTTTTAAATTTAAGGGATTCCAAACAGAAGGCAACAATCCGAAAAAAACTCAGAATACGACTTCCAGCCATTTTTCCTTCGGAGTTAAAAATCTATTGTACAACCAATTGCTGAAGAAGAAGATCATGGGTGCCGACAACAGCCCGCTGAGGACATCCAGAAAATAATGGGCTTTAATGTAAACGGTTGCGAAACAGATCAGGAAAGTGAGAAAGGCGACAACCCAGAAGAGTTTAGGAAACCGTTTATAGATCAGGATCACGTAAATGACCGCCATGCCCACATGGGAACTTGGGAACGCACCGGTCCTGCCGTCGCCAATCCGGTCGGCCAGGTTCACCAATTGACTGAAAACGCCTGAATGTACCCGTTCGTTCAGGGGAGCCTGCAAATAATAAATGGGACCTTCGGTGGGAAAGAAAATAAAAAACAAATAATAAATAAACAACGAGGTGATCACAATAAATACGATGCGCTCGGCTTCTTCCGGGAAACGGAAATAAAACAACAAGGCAATACCGATGGTCAGAAAATAATAGGAGAAATAGCCAAAATTCAACAATTCGCTAAACCAGGGTTCGGAAAACTTTTTCGAGAAAACAACCGAAGGAAGATATCCGAAGATCTTCTGTTCTGCCATCACAATCCAGGCATCCATATAATGGTGTACAAAAAGATGGTTCAGGTATGCGGTTTCCTTGAAAAGATAGGCCAGCAGAACCAGGGGATAGATCAGATGAATGAACCGGATCCACTTCAGATTGCTTTTGGCCTGCGCATACGCCAGTACCCCGATGAGCAGAAAAATGCCCAGGCGCACCAGCAAATGCGGACCGGGGTGCTGCAATAAGGCATAATTGGAAAGGATCATGATCCCCGTGATCAGGAGATAGGTAAAGGTCATGAGATCGATTACCGTCAATCCCCGAAAAAATGTTATGACTGCAGCCCTTCTTTTCACGACACAAAATTACGAATCAAAAAGATTGTCAATGACCAGGGTGAACAAATCCTGGTCTGTAAGTCCGAAGGCCCGGGCCTGCTGAGGCAGAATGCTGTTGCGGGTCATGCCCGGAATGGTGTTCAGTTCCAGAATATACAGGTCGGTTTCGGTAGCAATGAAATCAAAGCGGACAAAACCTTTGCAATCCAGCTTCCGGTAAAGGAAGGAAGAGATGGTTTTGATGTCGATGCTGACCTTTTCCGGAATGTCGGCAGGGGTGATCTCCAGAGAGCGTCCGGAATATTTGGCTTCATAATCGAAAAACTCATTTTCCGGGATGATCTCCGTCAACGGGAATACGAGCAGCTCGTTCTTCCTTTTCACCAGTCCGCAGCAAAGTTCGCGTCCAATCAGCGCTTCCTCGATCAGGATCCGGTTATCTTCGCGGAAAGCAATCGCTACAGCCTGGTCGAACTCCGCTTCAGTTTTTACTTTCGTCACGCCCACACTCGAACCGCTGGACGAAGGTTTGATGAACAGAGGAAAACGCAGGGCGCCGATGACGGCTTCCCGGTCGATGGCTTCCCCTTTCAGAAAGGAAAAGGCTTTGGCCGTCTTCAGGCCAAAATCATGAACAAAATGGTTGAACAGGTATTTGTTAAAACTCAGTGCCGAAACATCAACACCACAGGATGAATAAGGGATCCCGAGCATATCCAGATATCCCGGCAATTTTCCATCTTCACCCGGTGTGCCGTGAATGGCATTGAAGACCGCATCAAAACGGACGTTTTCCCCGTCAACCATCAGGCTGAAATCGGTTTTATCCACCGGGATTCTGACATCGTCACCGGAAATATAATTCCATTCGGTCCCTTTGATCTCTACCAAATAGGGCCGGTATTTCGCCTGATCGAGATTTTCGGCCACCATTTTCCCGCTGGCGATGGAAACCTCGTACTCTCCCGAATTCCCCCCACAGACAATGGCAATGTTTTTCATGTTCAAAACCAATAATTTTTACCTTTGTGAGTTATTATTTACGCAGGCTGGCTTGAAAGAATCAACACATAGCATTGTATATATCAGAGCCCTTGCCATTATTATTTTTTTTTGGATTTACAGAACAAAGTTAAAATTTAAAGCGAGTTTTCACACTTTGAAGGATTAATAATTCGACCATGGGCTTCTTTTATTTTTTGGGAAAAAGGAAATTTTACCTGCAGATACTGATCGCTGTTTTGCTGACCATTTTTCTGATCTGGGGTGTACTCCAATCGCTGGCCTGGTACACCCGGCACGGCGAGGTTTATCTTGTACCGGATTTTAGCGGTAAGACAGTAAAGGAGCTGAAAGATCAACATTACGATCAGTATTTTACCCTGAATGTCATCGACAGTGTGTTCGATAAAAATCATGCGCCGGGTTCCATCGTCATGCAGAACCCGCTGCCCGGTTCCCAGGTAAAACAGGGAAGGAACATTTATTTTACCGTGGTGGCAAGGCGTCCCGAGATGGTGGAAATGCCCAATCTGAAGAATCTTTCGCTGCGACAGGCGCTGGTGACACTGGAGGAAAAAGGACTCCCCGTGGCCAATTTGAATTATGTGGACTATTTTGCAAAAAATGCGGTAATTGACCAATATGTGAACGGTCAGCCCATTGAACCGGGAACCCAGCTGCCCAAAGGCACGTATGTAACGCTGATTGTTGGCCGTGGTGACCATCCGAGCCAGATCCCGATTCCGTTCATTATCGGTGATAAGAGGCACGATGCCCATGAAGCCCTGCATTATGCTTCATTGAATGTGGGCAAGGAGTATTTCCTGGACGGAGACGACACTGCCCATGCCCGGGTGTTTAAAACCGAACCCGGTGTACTTTCCAACTCGCTGATGAATGAAGGAGACTCCATCACCATCTGGTACCGTTCCGATGAGAATTTCGATTTCCAGAGCTACATCAAACAGCTGACCGACACCACGGCCCAGGATACTATTGTCGCAGACTCCCTGGCCATGGACTCCATCGACTCCACGAAAGTGAAGCGCACTCCCATGAAATATGATACGTTGCATTAAAATCTGTCTGGTCATTCTGGTGACGCTGCTGCCCGGCTTTACGCTCAGGGCGCAGGAGCGACTTACCGGGCTGAGCACCAACCAACAGATCGCACGTCATTATCAGCAATGGGAGCGACATTTCAAAAGTGAAAAAGCCCGTAATCCCGAGTTACTGCAGCTCCCCTTTTTTGATGATTTCAGGAATGCCTCGGTTTATCCTGATTCCGCCCGATGGATCGGAAAATCGGCATTTGTCAACAACGCCTTCGGCTATCTGCCGCCCAACCAGGGAGTCGTCACTTTTGACGCATTGGATTCCACCGGGAATGTTTATTCCACCGCCAGTGCCACGGCTTCGGTGGCCGACAGACTGACCTCGCAACCCATCCGGCTGGATTCGCTGATCTCCGGCACCACAAAGAAAGCCCTTTCACCGGCCGATTCGCTGTATCTGAGTTTTTACTATCAGCCGCAGGGGGTTGGCAATGCACCG
This sequence comes from Candidatus Sulfidibacterium sp., assembly GCA_046706345.1. Lineage (GTDB taxonomy): Bacteria > Bacteroidota > Bacteroidia > Bacteroidales > F082 > Sulfidibacterium. The sequence continues at coordinate 2,305 of JBJKPL010000089.1, read as the reverse complement.
GAGTCAACCGATTCGCTGATCCTCGACTTTAAATATCCTACCGGGGATTCCGTATACCGGACTTCGGATTCCAGCTGGCAGCCCGAATATATCTGGAAAACGGTCTGGAAAACACCGGGGATGTCGCTGGATACTTTCCACTCGATTTATGGAAAATATTTTGTTCAGGTGATGATCCCCATCCGGGACACGGCACTATTTTATAGGGGGTTTCAGTTCCGATTTTACAATTATGTATCCATCGCCGACAACAGCACGCCTTCGTGGAAAACCAATACCGACGAGTGGAATGTGGATTTTGTGTATCTGAATCGGAACCGTTCTGCGGGAGATACCACTTATAAAAGGCTTGCTTTTTCCGGAACCCATCCGTCTTTCATCAAGAACTACACCTCCATGCCGTATGCGCAATACCGCGCAGACCCGACGAATTCCACCAATCCAACCTTCCATGTTTTCATTGCCAACCTCGATCAGGCAGCACATTAAGTACATTATAACTACACCGTCAGTCAGGAAAACGGCAGCTTAAATTATTCCTACGACGGTAGGACCCAAACCCTGCAGCCGTTCTTTGCCGGAGGTTTCGAAGACTGCAACTCCGCGGCTTCGGCGGCGCAGGCCTGCCCTCCCGTGAACAGTTTGTTTTCGTTGGATTACAATCAGGATACCGCTTCATACCTTATTAAACAGTACATCAGCGATCCCGCCGACGGAACGGTTCAGGGCGATTCCATGGTCTACAAACAGCAGTTCTATCACTATTTTTCCTACGACGACGGCACGCCGGAACTGGGTTACGGCATCGAACCCGTAGGCGCCATGGTTGCCTGCAAATTCAAGATGAATACCCCCGATACCCTCACGGCCATCCGGATCTATTTCAACAAGCCGCAGGGCAGCAGCTCGCTGATCTATTTTAACCTGATGGTTTGGAGCGATAACAACGGAAAACCGGGAGACATCGTTTATGAACAGGACAACGTGCAGGTAGCATGGAGTCCCTCCCTATACGGATATTACACCTACACCCTGAATCAGCCGGTAGTTTTGTCGGGAATTTTTTATGTGGGATTGCAACAGCAACAGGAAAATGTAAACATCGGTTTTGATGCCAATGACGACGCACAACCGGACATCTTTTATTATACCAACAACAACTGGTATCAGACCAGTTTTCACGGGGCGCTGATGATCCGGCCGGTGATCGGAAGCAACCTGGTCCTGGCCACACAAAATCATCCGGGGGCCAATGGCGATGTCCTGACAGCTTATCCCAACCCGGCTACCTACGGGATCTCCTTTTCCGGACTCCATATCCCATCAGGAACACCCGTAAAAATTGAGGTCTACAATGTACTGGGGAACAAGGTAAAACAGCAGGAGCTGACACAGAACTATTTTTCAACGGAATACCTGCCGACAGGTTTTTATATTGCCCGGATCTCTGTCAAAGACAAAATATACATTGTCCGGTTTATTGTTAGAAAGTAAGATATGGTAACTATAGAAGACATCGAAGACGAAGAACGTGAAGAAGGCCAGGAGCTTTACGAACATCACCGCATTGCGGTAGATCCGGGGCAGGTACCCATGCGTATCGACAAATTCCTGTTCAACAGGATCATGAATACGTCGCGAAACAAGATCCAGAATGCCGCCAAAGCGGGAAACATCCTGGTGAACGATACGGGGGTTAAATCCAACTACAAGGTAAAACCGGGAGACATCATTTCGATTGTACTGCCGCATCCACCGAGGGTTACCGATATTTTTCCGGAAGACATTCCGCTGGAAGTCGTTTTTGAGGATCGGGATGTGATCGTGATCAACAAACCCGCCGGCATGGTGGTGCATCCGGCGTATGCGAACTTTACCGGGACTTTACTGAACGCCCTGGCGGGTTATTTCGAAAAACAGGGAAATCATGAAGTGGAAAACGGCTTCGGTTACCTGGTGCACCGCATCGATAAAGACACCAGCGGACTGTTGCTGGTAGCTAAAAACGAATTGGCGCAGACAACGCTGGCAAAACAATTCTTTGATCATACGGTGGACCGCGTTTATCAGGCCCTTGCCTGGGGCGATTTTGAAGAGGACGAAGGCACCATCGAAGGTCACGTGGGTCGCCATCCGAAAGACCGCCGCCAGATGACGGTCTATAAAGACGGCTCTTACGGAAAACCGGCGATCAGCCATTATAAAGTGCTGGAACGATTGGGTTACGTCACGCTGGTGGAATGCAAGCTGGAAACCGGGCGCACGCACCAGATCCGGGCGCATTTCAGATACATCAGCCATCCGC
>JBJKPL010000088.1:0-11415 GCA_046706345.1 Candidatus Sulfidibacterium sp. | reverse complement strand
AAATGGTCATTCAAAAGGCAGAAGCAGCCTTTAAAGAATGGAGGAAAGTCCCGGCTCCCGTCCGTGGAAACCTGATCCGTGAGATCGCCATCGCCCTGCGGGAAAACAAGGAATACCTGGGCGCCCTGGTCACCCTGGAAATGGGAAAGATCTATCAGGAAGGCATGGGAGAAGTACAGGAAATGATCGATATTTGCGACTTTGCCGTCGGGCAGTCCCGGGTCATCAACGGCCCCAACCTGCAATCGGAACGTGTAAACCACCGGCTCTCGGAACAATACCATCCTTTGGGGATCGTGGGGTTGGTGACATCCTATAATTTCCCGGTAGCCGTCTGGGCCTGGAACTCGGCGCTGGCCATTGTGGCAGGCGACGTGGTGGTCTGGAAGCCTTCTTCCAAAACACCGCTTACGGCCATCGCCACCCATAATATCATAAGGAAAGTATTGAAAGACAACAACGTTCCGGAAGGCGTCTTCAACCTGGTAATTGGAAAATCTTCCGTGATGGGCGACAATTTCCTCGCCGATCCGCGGGTGAAACTGCTTTCCGTCACCGGATCCACTGCCGTCGGTAAAAGAGTGGGCGGCATCGTAGGAAAACGGCTGGGAAAGACCATTTTGGAACTCGGGGGTAACAATGCCGTGATCATCACCCCCAGCGCAGATCTGCAGATGGCCGTGATGTCAACGGTATTCGGGACCGTGGGAACGGCCGGACAGCGTTGTACGACGACCCGTCGTGTAATCATCCATGAATCGATTTATGATCAGGTTCGCGATAAATTTGTATCTGCCTACAAAAGCGTTGTCAAACGGATCGGCAATCCGTTGGACGAAGATTTTCTGGTGGGTCCGCTCATCGATCAATCTGCCGTGGAACTCTTTACCCATGCGGTAAAGAAAGTTCCGGAAGAAGGCGGTAAGGTGCTTTTCGGCGGCGAGGTGATGGAAGGCCCCGGTTATGAATCCGGAACCTATGTGGTGCCCTGCATCGCGGAAGCCGAAAATCACTTCCAGATCGTCCAGGAAGAAACCTTTGCCCCCATCGTGTACTTCATCAAATACAAGGGCGACATCACGAAGGCCATCGAGATCCAGAACGATGTGCCCCAGGGGCTTTCATCCGCTTGTTTTACCAACGACCTGAAAGAATCTGAAACCTTCCTTTCTTACGCGGGTTCCGACTGTGGCATTGCCAATGTGAACCTCGGTACTTCCGGTGCGGAGATTGGTGGCGCCTTCGGAGGAGAAAAAGATACGGGTGGCGGCCGCGAATCAGGCTCCGACGCCTGGAAGGTCTACATGCGCCGCCAAACCAACACGGTTAATTTCGGCAGCGAGCTGCCGCTGGCACAAGGCATTAAATTTGATTTGTAATTGTAACTTCCAACCCCCTTTTCATTGAGGGGGCTGGTTTTTTGTCTCACTTAAATTTTTTTCAATGAAAGTTAAATCATTACTTCTCGTGTTGATCGTTTCATTAGTGTTCAGCACCCCGAGCTTTGCTCACAAGAAATCTGCCAAAAAGCCCGTCAAAGGCTATGTTTTTACGGATGAAGTGGTCGTTCCTCACACCGGTGTGAATAATCAGTACATGTCAGGAACCTGTTGGGATTATTCCGGATTAGAATTTGTGCAGGATGAGCTCCTCCGTACTACCGGCAAAAAATATGATCTGTCGGAAATGTTCAATGTTTATTATCAATATTCAGGCAGAGCCATTAAATACGTCCGGTTGCACGGGAAGATGGGATTCGGTCCCGGCGGTGAAACTACCGATGTGATGTATCTGATCAAAAAGTACGGCATGGTCCCCGAATCGGTATACTCCGGCATGGACTACGGCACCAAGCTGCCCGTACAGATGGAAATGGATAAAGTGTTGCAGAATTATGTAGATGCCATCGTTTCCGACCCCAATCATAAGCTCACTCCGGTTTGGCACAAGGGTTTTAATGCCGTGATGACCGCTTATCTGGGTGAGATCCCCAAAACCTTTCAGTACGAAGGAAAAACCTATACTCCTGAAACGTTTCGGGATATGACCGGTTTTAATCCGGATGATATCGTCCCCATCACCTCTTTCCAGGATCATCCTTATTTTACCAAATACCCCATCGTCGTTCGCGATAACTGGAGATGGATCCCTTACAACAACGTGCCGATGAAAGACCTGATCACCATCATTAACAATGCACTGAGACACGGGTACACGGTCGTCTGGGGTGCCGATGTCAGCAACAAGGGCTTCAACTGGAAAAAAGGGGTGGCTTTCGTTCCCGACCAACATCCCAAACTGGAAGGAAAGGCACTTACGGAATGGAACAGTCTGAGTGAACGGCAGAAAGAAGCCAAACTCTACAATGCCGATTCCATTGTACAGGAGGCTACCATTACCCCTGAAATGAGGCAAAAAGCCTTTGACAATTATTCCACCACCGATGACCATGGAATGTTGTTCGTGGGAATTGCTCACGACCAAAACGGAAATATCTTCTATAAAGTCCAGAACTCCTGGGGAACGCATCAGAAATATCACGGATATATTTATGTTTCCCCCGCTTATGTGGAATTAAATACCACCACCATCAGCGTAAACAAGGCAGCGATCCCTGCTGACCTCCGCGCAAAAATGGGAATCAAATAATACCGATCTGTCACCATCAAAACAGCGTGCCTCGCGGCGCGCTGTTTTGATTTAGGGCCGAACCTATCCGGATATTTTTAAATTTGCACTCTGCACCGGCGCTTATTGGCCCTGCAGCACTTTTCATGAATCCAAATTTTTTGTCATATGAAAGTTAAATCTTTACTTTTTGTGTTGATCGCCTCGCTGGTTTTCAGCGCACCGGGTTTCGCCCGTTCCCACAAAAAAAACCAAAAAAAGTCCGATCAGGGATACCATTTCACCGATGAGGTGGTCGTTCCCCATACCTCGGTAAAAAACCAGTACCGGTCCGGAACCTGTTGGGATTTTTCCGGAATGGCGCTGGTGGAAGCCGAATTGTTGCGTACCACCGGAAAAAAATACGATCTGTCGGAAATGTTCAACGTATATTATCAATACTCCGGCAGAGCGGCGAAATACGTCCGTTTGCATGGGAAAATGATGCTGGGACCCGGCGGAGAAACCACCGATGTGCTCCGGATCATCAAGAAGTACGGCATGGTTCCGCAATCCGTTTACAGCGGGATGCAGTACGGCACCAAATTACCGGTGCAGGGAGAGATGGATCAGGTATTACAAAGCTACGTGGATGCCATCGTCTCGGACCCGAACCACAAGCTCACGCCTGTGTGGCACAAGGGCTTCGATGCCGTGATGGCCGCGTATATGGGGCCGATCCCCAAAACATTCCAATACGAGGGCAAAACCTATACGCCGCAAAGTTTCAGGGATATGACCGGCTTCAACCCCGATGATATTATTCCCATCACCTCCTTCACAGACCATCCGTATTACACGGAATATCCGCTGGTGATCCCGGATAACTGGACCTGGGCCTCTTACCATAATGTTCCCCTGAACGACGACCTGCTGACCATCGTCAAACATGCGCTGAAAAGCGGATATTGCCTGGCCTGGGATGCCGATGTGAGCAACAAGGGTTTCAACTGGAAAAAGGGTGTAGCCTTCGTCCCGGACCAGCATCCCAAACTGGAGGGAAAAGCGCTGACAGACTGGAATAGCCTGAGCGAACGGCAGAAAGAAGCCAAACTCTACAATGCCGATTCCATGGTTCAGGAAGCCACCATCACTCCTGAGTTGCGGCAAAAGGATTATGATAATTACCTGACCAACGACGATCACCTGATGCTGATCGTTGGCATCGCTCACGATCAAAACGGAAACACTTTCTATAAAGTGAAAAATTCCTGGGGAACGGATCAGGTATATCATGGATACATTTATGTTTCGACCGCTTATTTGGAACTAAATACCCTGAGCATCAGCGTCAACAAAGCGGCCATTCCGGCGGAGATCCGCCAAAAAATGGGCATCCGCTAAGCCGTCCCAAACGAAATAAAAAAGCGCACCTTCCGGTGCGCTTTTTTTGTGATCCGAAACTTTTTAACTTATCCTGTGCTTCCTGCAACCCTCAATAAATTCATTTTTTGAGATATTTCCCTTAACTTAGCCCAACTAAGAAAAATTGTTTTATGATGAAACAGACGATACTTCTACTCTTTGTGCTTTTGGGATTCAGCCTGAACGCCCAGGAAACCGTTTCTCAGAAGGCTATGAACTGCTATACCATCGCGGTGGGGAAAAATGCCACCGCCGGTCATCAGGTCCTGGTGGGCCACAATGAAGACGACTGGGGCGACCTGATCGTGAACATTTACAAAGTGCCTCCGGCAGACCATAAAGCCGGAGAAAAGATCCGGCTGTTGAACGGAACCACCATCCAGCAGGTGAAGCATACCAACGGCTTTTTGTGGTGGGAAACCACACAGGAGAAATTTGGCGATTATTATCTGAACCAGTATGGGGTGAGGCTCTGTTCCAATGCCTGCATTTCAAAAGAAGACACCGCCCGGGGGAACCTCGGTTTTTACCTGCGGCGGATCGTTGCCGAACGGGCACATACGGCCCGGGAAGGCGTTGAAATTGCCGGAAAGCTCATTTCCCGACTGGGATATGCTTCTTCGGGGCGCACCTACTGCATTGCCGATCCCAACGAAGTCTGGTTGCTGGCTGTTGTTCAGGGCCGTCACTGGGTGGCCGAACGGGTTCCCGACGACAGTGTGGCCATCGTTCCCAATTACTATACCATCGAAAAGGTCAACCTGAAAGATACGGCCGATTTTCTGGCAAGCCCGGGCCTGATCCGGTATGCGGAATTGCGGGGTTGGTATGTACCCCATCCCGGCAAGGTCTTCAACTTTAAGAATGCTTACAGCAATACCGCCATCCGGTTCTCCATGCAAAATGTGCCGCGCCACTGGTATGGGGTAAATGTCCTGGCCAACCGGCATTTTTCCATCTACGGCGACCTGCCGTTTTCTTTCACCCCCAAAAAACCCGTGACCCTCCAAACCCTGCAACAGATCCTTTCCTCCCATTACGAAGGCACCGATTTTGAGACACGCTACAACCTGCACAGAAATCCGCACAATGACCTCATCTACCGCATCTGCAATGCCGGCACCAAGTACAGCCTTGTGGCGCAACTCACTCAAAACCAAACGCCGATAGTCTGGTTTGCCCCGCTGAATCCCTGCATTCATCCTTACATACCCATTGTTTATGGGATTCAGCACATTCCTCCGGCATACGAAAATCATCCGCTGCGCGATATTCTGACGTATTGTTTCAAAAAGAAAGGCAATACCTTTGAAGCCAATCCCGAATCGGCCTATGGCGTCTTTGAGAAATACAATGCCGCCATCAACGCGGATTACCTGGTCCAGTTGAAAACCATGAAAATGTGGAAGGACGTCTTCCAGGACAAAGCGCGTGAGGCCATGACGCAGGCCCTGAAGCAAGACAACGGTTCCGCCGCGAAAGTTTCTGAAGAATGGATGCTGAAACTTTATCAGGATGAAAAAGCCAAAGTCCATTAGCCAAAACCCTGGGCCCAACACCTGAAACCGCTGACCTATCGTGCCTGCACCCTGGAAAAGACATTTTCCAGTGCCGTCGGCGTGCCCAGCACGTGCAGTACATCACCGAGTTTAAAATAGGTATCCCCATGGGGGATGAAAAAGGATTTGTCGCGTTTGATCAGGATGAGCAGGGCGCCTTCGTGAAACGGCACATCCTTCACCTTCATCCCGTCGATGTGGCCGTTGGTGATGGCAATTTCCTCCACCGTATAATTCTCGAACGTCTCCACCAGGTCGTTGTATGTGGTGGGTCTAAGGATGTAGTTCTCGATGGCCGTTGCAAAGATCCGGTGATGGTCGATGGATTTCACGCCGCGTTGGGCGAATTTCTCCGCAAAGGACATGTGCTCCGACCGGGTGATGATCTTGTCGTGGCCCAGATCATTTTTCAGCTTGTCGACGATGGCCAGATTCTGCTCGTCGTCCCCGGTTTCCACCACCACGAAGTTCTCTTTCGACAGGCGGATCTTCCTGTAAATGGCGGCTTCGGTGCCATCGCCGTGATACACCGCCAGTCCCTTGTCTTTGATCTCCTCATATCGGGTCCTGTCTTTCTCGATGATGATGGCTTTCTTGCCATGGATATCCATGCGGCGGGCCAGCAACACGGCGGTACTGCTTCCGCCTACAATAATGGTCTTTTCTCCCTCGGTAATATCCACCGGATAGATCCAGTTGAACAATACCGGTGCGATCAGACAGGTCAGTACAGCCATCAGCACAAAGCTGGCATTGATGGCAGGGGTAACCACTCCCAGCTGCAATCCGATGACGGAAGCCGCAATGATCAGGCTGAGCTGGGAGGACATCAGAAAACCGCCGGCCACCGCCTTGCGGGCGCCGAACATCTTCACCCACAGCAGCGAGGGGATGATCTTGATGACGAACATTACCACCAGCAGAACGGCCAGGAACACCCAGATGGACTGATCGAAGCCTTTCAGCGCCGACGGATCAAACATGATCCCGACCATAATGAAAAAGATGGGGATAAAAAAGCCGTATCCCATGCCGTCGAGTTTGATCATCAGCACCGAGCGTTCCTTGTGCAGCAGGGTCGACAGCAGCAATCCGCTGAGGAAAGCCCCCAGCAGGATCACCTCTTCACCGACGTATTGCGAGATGCCCACAAAGATCAGCATGATGAGCACCGAACTTCGGACCCGGATCTGCGATGCGGCATGTGACAGCTGATAGAACAGCCGTTTAAAAAGCATCACATGACGCAAATAACCCGTGATACGGTAAAAGAGATAAAAGGCGAAAAAGACGATCAGGATGTACAGCAGCTCGACTTTGAATCCGTTGCGCAGGATAAAAGCCGTAAAGGTAAACAGGATGATGCTGAGCACGTCGGCCACCGCAGCCGCGATGATGATCATCTGCCCGTAGCCAGAGGCCAGCTCTCCCCTGCCTTTCAGCACCGGCAGCACGATCCCCACGGAAGTGGTCACCATGATCAGGGCAAAATACCAGCGGTGCGGGATTTCCATCAGATGCGAAAGCAGGAAGGTGCTCAGATAGGACAGGATCAGCACCAGTGCAAAGTACGTAAGTCCCAGAATGAAAGCATTCCGGAACACCGAACGCAGGGTTTTCTTTTTGGGGAAAGAAGAAAGGATCTGGTCCACATCGATCTCCAGTCCGCTGAGAAACATCAGGAAGATAAAACCGGCCGTGGACAGAAACTCCAGGATATGAAAATCGCTTCCCGTCCGGGAGACAAAAAAGTACACCCCGATGATATAACCGAAAACGATCTCCGCAATGACGGAAGGTACATTTTTGATCTTCAGCAGCGACAGCAGGATCGGCGCCAGCCAGGCCACCGCCACCACCACCAGGAGCGGGATAAAGTCGAAATGAAAACTGATATTCAACAACATAAATTTGCCGGTTAGTGAGTACTGGAGACGAAGGATTTAAAAGCGGTAGGCGGCCTTTTTCAGCTGCCCTACCGTTTGGATCGGATTTTCGGGGTGCAGGTATCCGGCCAGGAAACGGTAGATCTTCACGCGAATGGTTTGTGCCGTTTGTGTGTCGATCCTGTCAAACGAATGACCTCCCGGCACATTCTGATAGATCTGGTATTCGAATTTCTTCCCTGCGGCTTTCAGCGCCTGGATCAGGTGTTCCACTTCCAGCACGTTCACGTCATCGTCGTTGGTGTTGGTATGGATCAGCAGCGGTGTATCCAACTTTTCCGCATTCCATGCCGGAGAGCGCTTTTTGTATTCCTCCACATCCTGGTTGGCGGTCTTTCCCAGATGATAATCTGCGGAATACAGTTTGCGATAGTCGTCGGTCATATAACCCATCCGGGCGATGAGGTCGCTGACGGGGTTACCGGCAAAGGCCACCTGATAGGCTTTGGGATGGGCAAAGATGTTCATCAGGGTGATCATGCCCCCGTGGCTCCAGCCGATGATGCCCACCCTGCCCGGGTCAAGAAAATCATAATTTTCCAGCATCCAGTTGCGGGCGGCAAACACGTCCTCATTTTCCAGGCCGCCGTAATCGATCAGCCGGTAAAAATCACCTCCGTAGCCCGTGCTTCCGCGATTTTCCGGTGCCACGACCACATAGCCCTGGGCCATCATTTCGCGGATGATGTGGGTATAATAGGTCGTAAAATCGCCGTGAACACCGCCGTGCGGGAACACCAGCAACGGGTATTTTTTCGATGGATCCAGATGCTTCGGGATGAAGACATAGGTCCAGAATTTCACCGGGTTGTACGCGCCCATGGCCGTCGGATTTTTAACCCGTGCCGGCGGCGGACCGGTGATATACACTTTGTCGATGTAAGCCACATCCCCAACCTTCTGATACCACAAAAGGTCTTCGAGGCCTTTTTGCAGCTGGTTGAAGTTGTGCTGCAGGTTGTCGATTTTCCTTCCGACCGGGTCGGCCTTCGTGTTGCCGGTATTTTCCTGGGCTTTTGTTGTTCCGGTACCCAGAAGCAACGAAAGGATCATAAAAAATAAAATTCGTTTCATACTGTGGTTCATACTTTAAATATTTGTTTTTATTGACCCGCTTTCCCCTGCCGGGATGAACGCCCTGTCCCGGGATCACTTTTCGGGAATCCACCGGTGGCCGGAAGACAGGAGACTTTATGGCATTGCAAAAGAGAAACAGAAAAACGGAACAAAGCAAATATAAGCATTTTAGCCCATATTTCCCACGGCAGCGCCCCCATAAAATTGTTTTTCAGAAAAACCGGAAGCCCGGAGGCCGGTGAAATTATTTTTCAATATTTTTGAGGTATCAAAAACGATAAGCATGGAAATTAACGCAAAGTTTTTAAAGACCACCCTGGTATTGATCACTGTCGGGATATGGGTTCTCGTATTTCAGAATGCAGGCGTTTTTCCGCGGATCCGGCCGGAGAAGGTACAGGTGGATTCGCTGGTCCGGGTGGAAGGCGCCGTGAGCGTCGACAACACCGTTTTCATCAAGGGCTCGGTGAATGCCAACATCGAAAGCATCAACGGATACAGCAAATTCTACAAAGATCCCCGCACCGGAGAATATTATGTGCTGCCGGTGACGGATCCCTACAACTGATCAACAAGCTGAGGAAAAGCTATTTTTCGTAGAAGTGCATTTCGAGGATGTAATTGTACACTTTTTCAGGCATCCAGAATTGCATGTTCTTCTTTGCCCGGATGCCTTTCCGGATAAAACTTGAAGAGATCTCCATGACGGGTGCCGGGAACACCCGGATGTTGGGATGATTTTCAAATTCACCCAGATCATACCCCGGCCTCGGATAAACGTAAATGTGGTATTGCTCCAGGATCATCTGGTAGTTTTTCCATTTTTTGAAATGGGAAAAGACATCCGATCCGCAGATAAACACAAACTCATGGTCGGGATATTTCTCACTGAGCCACGTCAGCGTGTCGATGGTGTAGGAAGGAATGGGCATTTTCATTTCGATGTCGGTGACTTTCAACTCGCGCTGGTCTTCCAGTGCCCGCCGGATCAGCGCCAGCCGGTGGTAGTCCGCCAGCAATCCGGTGCGGGGTTTCAGCGGGTTCTGCGGCGAAAGGACAAACCAAACTTCATCCAGGTCGGTAAATTCAGCCATGTAATTGGCCAGGATCAAATGCCCGTTGTGGATGGGATTAAAAGATCCGAACAGCAGCCCGATTTTTTTGTTGGATGTGGTCATAACAAAATACTTCCTTCCGGTTACACCGAAATGGCGCCTTTGATGTGCGGATGGGGATTGTAGTCCTTCAGGGTGAAATCCTCATACTGAAATCCGAAAATATCCTTCACTGCCGGGTTGATCTCCATGCGCGGCAACGGCCGCGGAGTGCGACTCAGTTGGATGTTCACCTGTTCCAAATGGTTCAGATAGATGTGGGCATCGCCCAGGGTATGCACGAAGGTGCCGGGTTTCAGGTCCGTTACCTGAGCCATCATCATGGTGAGCAAGGCATAGGAGGCGATGTTGAAAGGCACTCCCAGGAAAATGTCGGCGCTGCGCTGGTAGAGCTGACACGACAGACGCCCGTTGGCGACATAAAACTGAAACCAGGCGTGGCACGGCGGCAGCGCTGCCTTGCCGTTAGCGACATTCTCGGCAAAGGTCTTTCCCCTTTCCGGCAACACCGAGGGGTTCCACGCCGCCACGATGATGCGGCGGCTGTCGGGATTGTGTTTGATCTGATCGACGGCAATTTTGATCTGATCGATGCCTTCGCCGTTCCAGTTGCGCCATTGCGCGCCATAGACCGGGCCCAGATTGCCGTTTTCGTCCGCCCAGTCGTCCCAGATCTTCACCCCGTTTTCCTTCAGCATGCCGATGTTCGTCTCGCCTTTCAGGAACCAGAGCAGTTCGTATATAATGGATTTTAAGTGTAACTTTTTGGTCGTCAGCAAGGGAAAACCGTCTTCCAGGTTGAACCGCATCTGGTAGCCGAAAACACTTTTCGTTCCGGTGCCCGTGCGGTCGCTCTTCTCCACACCATTTTCCAGGACATATTCCAAAAGGTCTAAATATTGCTTCATAAACTGCGAAAATTTTCTATGTGAGGATAAGTATCAATAAAAATGTACCAAAAACTTCGGGAAACACTGTAAAAAGAACATTCTGCAGAAGAATTCTTTGAAAAAATTTTACATTTGCCCTTAATTTTTGTCCAAAATTATAAATTATTAACCAAAACAACATTCACCATGGGAATAAAATTAAGGATCACCGTATTGAATTTCCTTGAGTTTTTCGCCTGGGGTGCCTGGCTGATCTCACTGGGAGGTTACATGATCAACACCCTGCATTTTACGGGAGGTCAGGTAGGCAGTATTTATGCAACCATGGGGATCGCGTCCCTGTTCATGCCCGCCCTGCTGGGCATCGTTGCCGACCGGTGGATCAATGCGGAGCGCCTGATGGGCCTGAGCCATGTCATCCTGGCGATCTTGTTGTTTTGGGTGGCCCAGGTCAAGACCTTCGACAACATGTATTGGATCATGCTGCTAATCTCGATGATGTACATGCCGACCATTGCCCTGGACAACACCGTATCCTACAGCATCCTGGAGCAGAAAGGTTTTGACATCGTGAAGGATTTCCCGCCCCTGCGCGTTTGGGGCACCGTCGGATTCATCATCGCCATGTGGGTGGTGGATCTGCTGCACTGGACGCTGAGCCCGATGCAGCTGTATTTAAGCGCCGTTGCTTCGCTGGGTCTGGGAGTTTATTCTTTTACCATGCCTGCCTGTCCGCCCGAGAACAAAAGTAAGGGCAAATCCTTTGTCTCTTCGCTGGGACTGGATGCCTTTAAGC